>NZ_DFTP01000043.1:56203-57617 GCF_002381585.1 Marinimicrobium sp. UBA4209 | reverse complement strand
ATGCGGCCTCCGGCCTTATCCGCCCTACGCAGCCCACGTCACTCCGCGTAGGGCGGATAAGGCCGGAGGCCGCATCCGCCGTCACCCAAATTTAACGCCGCGGAAACACCCGCAACAACACCAATACTATCCCGCACAATATGGCCACCGGCCAGCTCCCCCACCCCATAAACGGCGTTATGCCGCTTCGGGGTTGCACACTGCCCTCGAGATTCGTCTGCACAAACTGCTCGGCCCGCTTTTCAATCTGACCTTTATGACCCACAAAGGCGCTGACTCCATTATTGGTGGCCCGAATCATCGGCCGCCCGGTTTCCAATGCTCGCATACGGGCCATCTGCATATGCTGCAGCGGGCCGATGGAGTCGGCAAACCAGCCGTCATTACTGATGGTAAGCAGCACCTGCCGATCCCGCGCACTGCGGGCCACCAGGTCCGGGTACACGACTTCATAACAGACAGACGCGGAGATTCCCACATCGCCAATCTGCAATCCGCTTTGCTCCCAGGGGCCGCGGCTGATGATGGAGGTGGGCAGGTCAAAGAAGTCGATCAGCCCGCGCAACCAATCCTCCAGCGGCACGTATTCCCCAAAGGGCACGAGGCGGCGCTTGTGGTAGATCCCCAGCGCCGGGCCGAGCCCGACCACGCTGTTGTAGTACTCCCCTTTGCGTCGCTCATCGAAAATGATCCCGGTGATAAAGCCGGTCTCGGTCTCCTCCGCGCGTACATTGAGCGTTTCCAGATAGGGCAGCATCTGGTGGTACACCCTGGGAATGGCCGCTTCGGGCCAGATCAGCCAGTCGTTGTCCCAGAGGTCTTCGCTCAGGCCATCGAGCCGCTTCAGAGTGGGCTCAAAAAATGTCGGGTCCCACTTACGGTCCTGGGGAATGTTGGGCTGGATCATACCGACGGTGACCGGCTCTCCCTGAGGCTGGGTCCATTCAATCTGGTTCAGCCCCCAACCGATGGGCCAAAGGCCAAACACCAGAAGAGTGGCCGCGATTTGAATGCGCGGGCGGGATGGGCGAAGGAGCCATTGGGCGATGATGCTGGCGGTCAACAACAGGATCAGGCTCAGCCCCAGCACCCCGGTTACCGGCGCCCAACCGGCCAACCAGGTATCCAGATGACCGTAGCCGAGGTACAGCCAGGGAAAGCCGGTCAGCAGCCAGCCGCGCAGCCACTCACCCAACAGGTAGAGCGCGGCGAAGGCGAGCAGGGGGCCAAGTGGGTGCTGGCTGAACCAGCGGCCATAGAGGTAAAACGGCAGGCTGAACACCAGGGCGACAAACAGCACAAACAGCCCGGTCATGACCGCCGCTAGTGGGGCCGAGGCATTGCCGAAGCTGTGGATGCTGATAAAAATCCAGGACACCCCAACCCCGTAGAGGCCGATGCCGAATCCCCAGGC
>NZ_DFTP01000043.1:55844-56154 GCF_002381585.1 Marinimicrobium sp. UBA4209 | reverse complement strand
CCGAATCCCAGGCGCGCCACCAGGCGGTGCGACCACTCTGTTGATCCAACAAAAGGGCGAACGCCACCAGGCCGAGTAGCGCCAGTGGCCAAAGGTCAAACGGGGCAAAGCTCAGGGGGACCAGACCGCCGGCGGCCGCACACAGCAGCCAGGCGGCCCAGCCCGGTAGGCGCGCCAGCGCCGCTCGCAGTTCGGTCATGGGGTTATTCGATCAGGGTCAGCCGCACCAGATGGATCTGGCGGTTGTCCGCGTACAGTACCCGGAACTGGAAGTTGTCGATGGTGGCGACTTCGTTGCGCTTGGGCAGGT
>NZ_DFTP01000043.1:394-55662 GCF_002381585.1 Marinimicrobium sp. UBA4209 | reverse complement strand
GTCTTCGATGTCGCCGACGATCTCCTCAAGAATGTCTTCAATGGTCAGCAGCCCGGCGATACCGCCGTATTCATCGATGACCAGGGCCATGTGGTAGCGCTTTTCCCGGAATTCCCGCAGCAGGACGTTCACCCGCTTACTTTCGGGAATGATGTTGGCCGGGCGCAGGATCGACTCCAGACTGAAGTCGGTGTTCTCTTCGAGCATCATGCGCAGCAGGTCTTTGGCCAGCAGGATGCCTTTGATGTCATCAAAGCTCTCGCCAATCACCGGGAAGCGGGAGTGGCCGGACTCGATGATTTTGGGCAGAAACTCTTTGGGGGTTTCGTCGATACGGATGGCGACAATCTGGGAGCGGGGAATCATCAGTTCCCGCGCCTGAAGGAGCGAGACGTCCAGGGCCCCCTCGATGATACTCAGTGCCTCCTGGTCGAGCAGTTTGTTGTTGGCGGCTTCTTTGATGATTTCCAGCAGTTCCTCGCGGGACTGCGGCTCACCGTTGAAGGCCTGCATCAACTTGTGCAACCAGGACCGGTCGGCGCGTTCGGTCTTGTCCGATCGGTCGGTTTTATCGGCTTTATCGGAGTAGCGGGTCTGAAGGCTGCTACTCGGAGGGTCATCGTTCATGGGTTTGAATCTGTCCTGTTGGTTGGCTTGCGCCGGGTATCGGGGCCTCGTCGTAAGGCGACGGGTAGTGTAACCGAGTCAGAATCCGGGTTTCCAGGCTTTCCATCTGGTCGGCTTCCTCCGGATCAATATGGTCATAACCTAGCAAATGCAAGGTCCCGTGCACAAGCATGTGAGCCCAGTGGGCCTCGGGGCTTTTGCCCTGCTCCTTTGCTTCCCGCGCCACCACCGGGGCGCAGACTACCAGATCGCCAAGCAAGGGCAGTTCCAGCTCGGCAGGCAGGTCGGCCGGAAAGGACAAAACGTTGGTCGGTTTGTCCTTGCCCCGATAGCGGTGGTTGAGGGCCTGGCTTTCGGCCTCGTCGACGATACAGACGCTGACCTCGGCATCGGGCTGATGGGCGCCCGCCTCAAGGGCTGCGCCAATCCAGCGTTCGATCAGCTCGGAAGAGGGGAGGCCGTCGTCCTCGGAGGCGACAGCGATATCGATGGTCAGGGGCACGTCAGTCGTCCGGGTGGCTCTCGTCGAAGGCGTCGTAGGCTTCCACGATGCGCTGCACCAGCGGGTGGCGCACCACGTCCTTGGCGGTAAAGTGGGTGAAGCTGATGCCATTGACGTTCGACAGCACCTCAATGGCGTGCCGCAGCCCGGATTTCTGGCCTTTGGGCAGGTCGATCTGGCTGGGGTCGCCGGTGATGACGGCGGTGGAGCCAAAGCCGATCCGGGTCAGAAACATTTTCATCTGTTCCCGGGTGGTGTTTTGGCTTTCGTCCAGAATCACAAAGGCGTTGCTCAGGGTGCGACCGCGCATGTAGGCCAGTGGGGCCACTTCGATCACGTTGCGCTCGATCAGTTTACCGACGGTTTCAAAGCCCAGCATTTCAAACAGGGCGTCGTACAACGGCCGCAGGTAGGGGTCCACCTTCTGGGCCAGGTCACCGGGCAGAAAGCCCAGCTTCTCGCCGGCTTCCACCGCCGGGCGTACCAGCAGAATCCGCTCGACTTCGTCTTTGAGCAGGGCTTCCACCGCGCAGGCGACCGCCAGGTAGGTTTTCCCGGTACCGGCCGGGCCCGTGCCGAAGTTGATGTCGTTGGCCTGGATGGCTTTCACATAGCGCTGCTGATTGCCGCCCCGGGGCTTGATGGTGCACTTCTTGGTGCGAATCAGCGTCATGCCGCCGGAGGCCTGATCGCCACCGGTACCGGATTCGGCGGCACCCTCGTCGGTCACGCGGTCATTCAGTTGGTCCATAAGCTCCTCGATACCGGAGGTTTGCAGGGCAAGGTGAATTTCGTCAGGGGTGAGCTCCGCCGTGTTGGTTTCGCGGTAGAGGCTCTTGAGCAGCTCAGCGGCGGTCTCGGTGGTCTGGGCATCACCGGTCAGCGCGAACTGGTTGCCGCGGTTGCGAATCTGGATATTGAGGCGCTCTTCGATCTGGCGCAGGTGCTGGTCGAACTGACCACAGAGGCTGGCGAGACGGCGGTTGTCGTCGGGTTCCAGGGTCACCCGATGGGTGACAGCGTCGGGGCTGGTTACTGCGTGACTATTCAATGAGGTGTCGTTCTCCTGTTTATGGACTTACTTTAAGCCTAAACCATAAAAATGATGGCGAAAAGGCAAATCTTCGGCCGTTTGTTTCTTAGCCCGGGTGGTTTTGCGAACCCTGGGTTATAAGAGGCTCTTGTGGTTATCTGAGCGTCCGGTCCGGGAAGGGGAAGGCCGTTCAAGACACGCCGTAAATACGGTCCTCTTCGCGCTCCCGGCGCTTCGGGACACTTCCCACATCCATGTGGGGCGTCCACGCAGGCTCGAATCGCGGGTCCCCCGCTCCACGGTCTTGAACGGTCTTCCCCTTCCCGGACCTCTGAAGTAGCGTCTCGCTTGGGTAACGGCGGATGCGCTGCGCTTATCCGCCCTACACGAACTACCATGCTATGCGTAGGGCGGATAAGGGCGAAGCCCGCATCCGCCGTCACCCCTTGTCCGGTGAGCACCCCGTTGGGCGCGAATTTACCCCGGAGGGCACGGTGCCGGGTAACCTCTTCTCAAACCCTCGCTTCACGGATGAAGCGAGGGAGCTACAGGGACGTATTCATCGCGTTTTGAGAAGAGGTTACCCGGTAGCGTGCCCGGACTCCCTACGGAGTCAATCTCTGACGCAGTATCAAGCCGCCCAATCCTGATCCAACTCGGAGCTCAACAAGGTCCCGCGCAGCGAATTCGGTAATGCCTCTTCGATCAGAATATCCGCAAACTTGCCGATCAACGCCGGGTCATCGCAGCGGAAATTTACCACCCGGTTGTTCTCCGTGCGCCCGGACAACTGACCTGGGTCCTTCTTGGAGTACCCGCTGACCAACACCCGCTCGGTATTGCCCACCATCTTGCGGCTGATGTCCTGGGCCTGCTGGGTGATACGGGTCTGCAGAATTTTCAGACGCTCTTTCTTCACTTCCATCGGCGTCTCGTCCGGCAGATCCGACGCCGGGGTGCCCGGGCGGGGGCTGTAGATGAAGCTGAAGGAGGTATCAAAGCCAATATCATGAATCAGTTTCATGGTGGCCTTGAAATCCGCGTCGGTTTCTCCCGGGAAGCCGATTATGAAGTCCGAGGAGAAGCTGATGTTCGGGCGGTTGGCCTTCAGGCGGCGCAGCTTGGACTTGTATTCCAGGGCCGTGTGGCCGCGTTTCATGGCCATCAGAATCCGGTCTGAACCGCTCTGTACCGGCAGGTGAATATGGCTGACCAGCTCCGGCACTTCGTTGTAGACATCAATCAGCGAGTCGCTGAATTCCACCGGGTGAGAGGTGGTGAAACGGATGCGGTCGATGCCGTCGATAGCGGCGACGTAGGTGATCAGCTCGGCCAGGTCGACCACGGTTCCGTCGCTGTTTTCGCCCCGGTAGGCGTTGACGTTCTGGCCCAGCAGGTTGATTTCCCGCACGCCCTGACCGGCCAGGTGCACGATTTCGGCGAGCACATCGGTGACCGGACGGCTGACTTCCTCGCCCCGGGTGTAGGGCACCACGCAGAAGGTGCAGTACTTGGAGCAGCCTTCCATGATGGAGACAAAGGCACTGACCCCGTCGGACTCTGGCTGGGGCAAGTGGTCAAACTTCTCGATTTCCGGGAAGCTGATGTCCACCACGGCGCTGTCGCCACGCGGGGTCTCGATCATTTCCGGCAGGCGGTGCAGGGTCTGGGGGCCAAAAATCATGTCCACGAAGGGCGCCCGCTTGGAGATGGCTTCCCCTTCCTGGCTGGCCACACAGCCGCCCACGCCGATCTTGAGGTCCGGTTTGGCGTCTTTCAGTGACTTCCAGCGGCCCAGCTCGTGGAACAGCTTCTCCTGGGCCTTCTCCCGGATGGAGCAGGTGTTGATCAGGATCACGTCCGCTTCTTCCGGGTTTTCCGTGGCCACCATCTGGTGCGATTCGCCCAGCAGGTCGCGCATGCGGGCGGAATCGTACTCGTTCATCTGACAGCCGTGGGTCTTGATGTAGAGCTTTTTCGGCGTCGGGGTGCTGTGCTCGGTGGTCATGGCAACAACCTGGTTAAAAAATGGTCAAATTCGAGGTCGCGCATTATAGCGATCTTGGGCCTGAAATCCCATAGATTGATCAAAATCTACCCAAAAATGGGTCTATTCAGCACGGGATTTGTGCTATTCTTCGCGCCCTTTCGATTTGTCTGGAAAACCCGAGCAGTACTATGGCCGCAAAACCCGTCTACAAAGTCATTTTCGTCAATCAGGGCCAGGTCTATGAGGTCTTCGCCTGCGCCATTTATCAGAGCGAAATGTACGGCTTTATTGAAGTGGAAGAGTTCGTTTTCGGTGAGCGCAGCCAGTTGGTGGTCGACCCGTCGGAAGAGAAGCTCAAAAACGAATTCGCCGGGGTCAAGCGCTCCTATATTCCCATGCACGCCATCGTTCGTATCGATGAGGTGGAAAAGGAAGGCGCGGGCAAGATCAGTGAATTCAAGGGCGAGAAGGTCACCCAGTTCCCCTACAGCAATTTTGCCCCCAAGCCGGGCTCGGATAACTGAGTCCGGACGCCATCGCTGGCGGCTGATCTTTCTACCTACCGGCTGAAAAACCGGATCAGTCGCCCGATCAGCATCCGCAGGTGGGCCATCATGGCCCAGATGAAGCCCGCACCCCCCACCAGTAAGCTCGCCAATACCACAAGCTCCTGCTCGATCGATGGTTCGATCAGCGTATTGGCGATATACAGCCCAACCACGCCGAGAAAGAACAGCGAAACCCCCAACCGAAACTGGCGGAAGCCCTGCTCCAGAGAGCCGGTGTAGTGCGCCTTTAGGGCGGCGAGCCATGAGTGCTTCATAAAATTGCCGGGTTCGCGATTGAAAAGCGTGTATTCCGCGTTAATTTACGGTATATAGCCGTCTGACGGCGCCGGTCCCATGGCGCCCCGGAACGTAAAGGCAGGACCACGATTGAGCACCCAACCCCTACCGCCCCGGGGCCCCTCCGACGGCGACACGCTGGATTATATCGCCGAGCAACTGGAAACCCGAGGCTATGCGGTGATACCCGCCGCTGTCCCCCCGGCACTGGTGGATCGGCTGTTTATTGAACTCAAGCAGCTCGACAGTGCGGAGTTCAAACCGGCGGGTATTGGCCGTCAGGACGACTTTCAGGTTAACCGGTTTGTGCGCTCGGACCAAATCTGTTGGTTGCAGGGGCAAAGCGAGGGCGCCGGCGGTTTTCTCGATTGGATGGAGCAACTGCGCCAGGGGCTCAACCGCCGCCTGTTTCTCGGGCTGTTTGATTACGAAGCCCACTTCGCCAGCTACCCGCCCGGCGCCTTTTACAAGAAGCACCTGGATGCGTTCAAGGGGCAGTCCAACCGGGTGCTGTCCACGGTCTTTTATCTCAACCCCCAATGGCAATCGAATGACGGTGGCGAGCTGGTGATTTACGCCGAAGACGGTGAGTCAGAGCTGGAGTGCGTCCGTCCCGAATACGGCAAGCTGGTGATTTTCCTCAGCGAAGTGTTCCCCCACGAAGTCCGTCCCGCCCAGCGTGAGCGCTATAGCATTGCGGGCTGGTTCCGGGTGAATAACAGCTCGGCGTTGGTTCCTGATCCGCCCAGATAGTGGCGTCTACCCGGCGCAGGGAAGCAGGAATCCCGCTTGGCCTTTGTGGATTGAGCTGCTATCGTCAATGATTCCGCGCTGTTGCAGCGCGAGCATCACTCACAGCAGTAGGGATCCGGCTATGCAGATTGACTGGCGCGAATACGCCTGTGGCGACTTCTACGACGAACTGATCAGCTCCCCCGGCAACCCGCGCAAAGCGGCCCGCCATCTGGCCAATTACCTTGCCTCTCTCAGCGGCGAGGAGCTTCAGGAGCGCAAGCTCTCCGCCGAGCTGGCGATCAAGACCATGGGGATCTCCTTCACCGTCTACAGCGACGCGGGCAATATTGACCGCGACTGGCCCTTTGACATCATTCCCCGGGTGATTTCCCAGCGCGAGTGGGAAAAAACCGAGCGCGGCCTGATCCAGCGCCTCAAGGCACTCAACTGCTTTATTGACGATGTCTACAACGAGCGCAAGATCATCAAGGACGGGGTTTTCCCGGAAGAGCTGTTGGCGGATTCCAAAAACTTCCGGCCGGAGTGCATTGGCATGAAGCCGGCGTTTGGGGTCTGGGCGCATATCTGCGGCACCGACCTGATTCGCGACGAGAAAGGGCAGTTTTACGTCCTGGAAGACAACCTGCGGGTTCCCTCGGGCGTGTCCTACATGCTGGAGAACCGCAAGGTCACCAAGCGGGTGCTGCCGGAGCTGTTTGAAAACCATACCATTCTGCCGGTGACCGAATACCCCAACCAACTGTTCGATACCCTGGCGGCGATTTCTCCGCGCCCCATGGAGTTTCCCGAAGTGGTGGTACTTACTCCGGGCATCTACAATTCCGCCTATTTTGAGCACTCCTATCTGGCTCAACAGATGGGTGTGGAGCTGGTGGAAGGCAGTGACCTGGTGGTAGAGGATGACATGGTGTACATGCGCACCATCAATGGCCTGGCCCGGGTGGATGTGATTTACCGGCGGATCGATGACCTGTTCCTCGACCCGGAGATGTTCAATCCCGATTCGGTGCTGGGTGTACCGGGGTTGATGCGCGCCTGGCTCAAGGGCAATGTCGCCTTGGCCAATGCCCCCGGCGCAGGGGTGGCGGATGACAAGCTGGTCTACACCTACGTGCCCAAGATGATCAAATACTACCTGGACGAAGACCCGATTCTGCCCAATGTGCCCAGTTATCTGTGCAACGACAAAAAGGATCGGGACTATGTGCTGGCCAACCTCGACAAACTGGTGGTCAAGCCGGCCAATGAGTCCGGCGGCTACGGTATGTTGATGGGGCCCCAGGCGAGCAAGAAAGAGCGGGAAGCCTTCGCCCAGAAGATCAAGGCCAATCCGCGCAACTATATGGCGCAGCCGTTGATGTCCCTGTCCACGTCGCCGGTGGTGACGCCGCGCAACGCCGAACCGCGACACATCGACTTGCGGCCGTTCATTCTTCAGGGGCGGGATCATCATGTCACCCCCGGTGGCCTGACCCGGGTGGCGATGACCAAGGGCTCCTTTGTGGTGAACTCCTCCCAGGGGGGTGGCAGTAAAGACACCTGGATCGTGGTTGAGGGGGATAAATAAGATGTTGTCACGAGTTGCAGAACGTATTTACTGGATGAGCCGATACATGGAGCGCAGCGAAAACGTGGCGCGCCTGGTCAATGTCAACTCTCACCTGCTGATGGATCTGCCCCGGGGTATCCGGGTGGGCTGGGGCTCACTGATCAAAATCAGTGGCACCGGCGATTACTTCAATCGGGGCGATACCGAGGAAGCCGATGAGCGCACGGTGGTGCGCTTCATGCTGTCGGATCGCGACAATCCGGCCTCGCTGCTCAACTCACTGAGCTGGGCGCGGGAGAATGCGCGTATCACCCGGGAAATCATTCCCATGGAAGCCTGGGAGCTGATCAACAACCTGTATCTCGAGGTGAAGGACAATCTGTCCAAGTCGGTGGCCCGGCGCGAGCGCAACCGCGTGCTGCATACGGTCATTGCCAGCATTCAGCAGTTCACCGGTCTGCTGGCGGGCTGTATGAGTCACAACAGCGCCTATGACTTCATCCGCATCGGACGCAATCTGGAACGGGCCGATATGACCACCCGCATTGTCGATGCCGGCTCGGCGAACCTGTTGCCCCACCTCAGCGGTGAGGAAGATGTACTGGAGCCCTACGACAATATTCTCTGGATGAGTGTGTTGCGCTCGCTCAGCGCCTATCAGATGTACAGCCAGCATGTGCAGGACCGGGTGAACGCGGAGGATGTG
Organism: Marinimicrobium sp. UBA4209; assembly: GCF_002381585.1. Lineage (NCBI taxonomy): Bacteria > Pseudomonadati > Pseudomonadota > Gammaproteobacteria > Cellvibrionales > Cellvibrionaceae > Marinimicrobium > Marinimicrobium sp. UBA4209. Next base: position 47,654 of record NZ_DFTP01000043.1, on the reverse strand, counting down.
GTGACCTTTCTGTTGCAGGACGGTATGTTTCCGCGTTCAGTGTCCCACAGCCTGGGTGAGCTGGAATCCTGCCTGCACAAGTTGCCCAACAGTGATGAAGCCCTGCGGGCGGTGACCGGCGTGCGCCGTCGCCTGCGCAGTGCCAACATCCCCGAGCTGCTCGAATCCGGCCTTCAGGAGTACGTCGACAACGTGCAACTGGAAGTGGCGGATATTCACCGGCAGATTGCCAATACCTGGTTCCTGCCTGTCGCCCCTCAGGCCCAGAGCCAATAACCCCTATGAAAGACTTCAAGTGCACCTGCGGCCAGCGCGTTTTCTTTGATAATAGCGAGTGCCTGAACTGCGGGCGCCTGCTGCGGTTTGATCCCGAGCGGCAGGATATGGTGGCGCTGATCCGCGAAGCCGACGGAGTGTTGGTGAGTGCCTCGGGCGAACGCTTTCACGACTGTCGCAATCACATCGAATATCAGAGCTGCAACTGGGTGCTGCCCGCCGGTGATCGTCACCGCTACTGTCGGTCCTGTCGATTGAACAAGATCGTACCGCACCTGGAACGCCCCGGGAATGTGCGCCACTGGGCCAAGCTGGAATCGGCCAAACGCCATCTGATCTACACCCTGATGCAGCTCGGGCTGCCGGTGCAGGGGCGTCATGAGGCGCCCAAAATCGGCCTGCAGTTCGCGTTCCTGGAGGACAGCCGCTCCAACGCCAATGTGCGTGAATCCTATGTGGCCACCGGCCACGCCATGGGGTTGATCACCCTGAACCTGGCCGAGGCGGACGATGCCTACCGGGAGCGGATTCGCCAGCAACTGGGGGAGTACTACCGGACCCTTCTCGGGCACTTTCGCCACGAGAGCGGTCACTATTACTACGACCTGCTGGTGCGGGGGACGGCCTGGGAGCAGGAGGTGATCGAGGTGTTTGGCAATCCCCACGTGGATTATCAGCAAGCGCTGAAAAGCCATTATAAGCAGGGGGGCAACCCGAATTGGCAGGGTACCCACATCAGCGCCTATGCCTGTTCACACCCGCTGGAGGATTGGGCCGAAACCTGGGCGCACTACCTGCACATGTGGGATACCCTGGACACCGCCCGGGCCTTTGGCTCCGCCCCCGTGGTGGCGACGGATTCGGTGGACGAGCTGGTCCAGAGCTGGGTGGAATTGACCGTGGTGCTCAACGCCCTGAATCGCAGCATGGGCCTGCCGGACGCCTATCCGTTCGTGCTGACCGACTCAGTGATCGCTAAGCTTCGTGTGATTCATCGGGTGATTGCGGCTGCCAGTCAATAGGCGGCAGTTGAACGAATGCCTCCACCAGGCGCGCATCCCAGGCTTTTTTCAGTTCCCGCAGATACTCATCGTCTTCATCGAAGCGGTTATGCTGACCGGTGAAGGAGTCCTTCTCGTAGCGCAGCAGCTCGATGGGAGGCCCCACCGTCAGGTTACTGCGCATGGTGGAGTCCATGGAGACCAGGGCGCACAGAGCGCTGGTGTCCAGGTCGGTCTTGGCGGTCAGGATACGGTCCAGAATCGGTTTGCCGTACTTGCTTTCCCCGATCTGCAGATAGCGGGTGTCTTTCGACGTGGTGATATGGTTGCCCGCCGGATACACCATCATCACCCGGGGCTTCTCGCCCTGGATCTGCCCGCCGATGATAAAGCTCGCCTCAAAGTTGGCGCTGGTGTTATCGGAGTGTTTTTCCTGCTGGGCGCGATTGACCTCACCCAGATATTCGGCGGCGTCGCTCATGGACTCAACCGTTTTCAGGCTCTGTTCGGCACCATCCTTTATGTCCCGCTTCAAGCGGGAAATCACTGCTTGGGTGGTGCCCAGGTTCCCGGCGGAGAGCACCACAAACTGACGTTCGCCCTCAATTCCGAAGCGGTACATCTTGCTGTAGGTGCTCACCTGGTCGACCCCGGCGTTGGTGCGTGAATCCGAACAGAACACCAATCCGTTCTCGACGTTGATGGCCAGGCAGTAGGTCATAGTTGGGCTCGCCCAGTAACTCAAAGGGCGCCTAGGTTAAGAGCAGTCATCCGGAGCGTCAAGGAGCGGGTGACCGAAGGGGTGGGTAACCGCTGTCAATTTGCCCGACGAGGCCCCGAATTCAGTGGTCCGACGCAGGTTTTGACGGGGAGGGTTTTGTCGAAGCGCTTTACAGGATTGGCGCCAAAAGCATTGTCGGAGGATGGGTGTTTGCGCGAAAAAATTTAACCTATTGTTTTTAAAGGGTTTTTTAATTCTGGCTCTTTCGTTGCATTAAATGCCATATTGGGATGGCGCTTAAACCCACCAAATATTGGCATATGACACGGATCTGGAATTATGAAAGACGGAATTCATTTCACACAGCGCTGGCTAAAGGGCCTCGCTATAGCTCTGCTGCTTGGCGCACCCCTGGCAAGCGCGGATCTGATTACCTTTGATGATCTGGACCCCTCAGAAGGCAGTGTGTCCGAACAAAGCTATGCGGGGTTCAACTGGGACAGTCGCTGGGGGCTGGGCGACTCCGGTATGTCGGGGTTCGGCGATGCGGCGCACAGTGGTAGCCAGTTTCTGTTCAATCAGGGGTTCGAAAGTAACCTGGAAATTACCCGCGATAATCCCTTTGATTTTATGGGGGCCTATTTCGCGTCGACCAGCAATTACAACAACATGTCGTTCTGGATTACCCTGGTGGCTTATGATGGTCAGGGCAATAAGGTCGGCGAGCTGGTCGACGCGCAGATCAACCCGGACTTCGAAAACCAGCCGCTCTGGATTGCGGCTGACTTTACCAATGTTTCCAGGCTGGTCGTTGACGCTGCCGGTGGCATCTTCGCCATGGACAGCCTGCAGTTCCAGGATACAGCCGTTTCGGTTAACGAGGCTGGTGGCTTCGTCTTGCTGCTGATCGGTCTCGGTGGCCTCTGGGCTGCCCGTCGCCGCGTCCATTAACCCCCGCCATGGGGCCAGATGATATACTGGCCCCATGACCGATACCTCCTCTTCATTTCGTCACCTTCCCCAATTCGATAACCGCTGGTTGAGGGCCTTGCCGGCCGACCCGGTGGCGGACAATGTGCCGCGCCCGGTGACCGGCGCCAGCTACAGCTGGGTTGCCCCGCGACGGGCCAGTAAACCGACTCTGGTTGCCTACGCCCGCGAAGTGGCCGATACGCTCGGGTTCCTGCCTGAAGACTGTGACAGCCAGGCGTTTGCCGAGGTGTTTGCCGGCAACGCGCTGTTGCCCGGTATGGAACCGCACTCCACCGTCTACGGTGGTCACCAGTTTGGTCACTGGGCCGGGCAGTTGGGTGATGGCCGGGCCATCAATCTGGGCGAGGTTCTGAACGAGGCGGGTGAGCACTGGACCCTGCAACTCAAGGGCGCCGGGCGCACGCCCTATTCCCGGGGCGCCGATGGTCTGGCGGTGCTGCGCTCCTCGGTGCGTGAGTTTCTCTGCAGTGAAGCCATGCACCATCTGGGCGTCCCGACCACCCGGGCACTGAGCCTGGTACTCACTGGCGATAAGGTTGAACGGGACATGTTCTACGACGGCAACGTCCAGTGGGAGCCCGGAGCGGTGGTCTGCCGTGTGGCCCCATCGTTTACCCGCTTCGGCCACTTTCAGCTGCATGCGGCCCGCGGGGAGCATGAGCTGCTCCAGCAATTGCTCGACGTGACGATACAGACTGACTTCCCTCACCTCGGCGCGCCGGGCCGTGACACCTACCTGCGATGGCTGGAAGAGGTGGCGGTGCGCACCGCCGAGATGGTGGCCCACTGGATGCGGGTGGGGTTTGTCCATGGCGTGATGAACACCGACAATCTGTCGGTACTGGGGCTGACCATCGACTATGGCCCCTATGGCTGGCTCGAAGGCTACGACCCGGACTGGACTCCCAACACCACCGACGCCCAGGGGCGTCGCTATCGATTCGGCGCTCAACCCCAGGTGGCACTGTGGAATCTCGCTCAGCTGGCCAATGCTATTCATCCTCTGATTGGCGAGGTAGAGCCCCTACAGGCGGTGCTGGATGTCTATCGCGAGGAATATCAGCGCTGCTGGCAGCGGGATATGACCGCAAAGCTGGGCCTGAGCCGCTGGGAGGATGGGGACTCGGTGCTGGTGTCTGAACTGCAGCAGGTATTGCAGAGCGCCGAGATCGATATGACGATTTTCTTCCGCCGCTTGGCGGATTTCCATCCGGATGGCGAGACTCCCGGAGAAGAGGCGGACAGCGCTCAGCTGCTGGAGCCGGTCCTGGAAGCCTACTACCAGCCACCGACCTTCGAAGCCGAGCACACCATGGCCGAATGGTTGCGTCGCTATCGGGACCGGTTGATTCAGGACCGGGTACTGCACGGTACCGAAGACGCTCAGCGGCGGGCCCTGATGAACCGCACCAACCCCAAGTACGTGCTGCGCAACTACATGGCCCAGCAGGCCATTGATCGGGCCGAAGCGGAGGATTTCAGTGAAATTCATCGGCTGCAGGAACTTCTGCGTCGACCCTACGACGAACAGCCAGAGAACGCCGCTTACTTTGCCCGCCGGCCCGAGTGGGCCCGGCGCAAGGCGGGCTGCTCCATGCTCTCCTGCAGCTCCTGATGATCTGAACAGTTAAAGGAAACGATCTATTTATGATGATTCTCGGAAAACTCATTGGCGGTGTGCTTGGCTGGTTTATGGGTGGCCCCTTGTTGGCTCTGCTGGGCTTGGTGGTGGGCCACCTTTTCGATAAGGGGTACAACCAGATTCAGGCGGAGGGCTCGCCCGAGCGGCGTCGGGAAATCGAACAGACTTTCTTCGAGACGGTGTTTCGCCTGCTGGGCCACCTGGCAAAGGCCGACGGTCGGGTGTCCGAATCCGAAATCAAGCAGACCGAAGCCTACATGAACGAGATGGGGCTTACCCCCGAGCATCGCCAGCAGGCGATCGCCTTGTTCAAGGAAGGCGTGGCGACGGAGTTTGACCCCGATGCCCAGGTGGCCCGGTTCCGGGAGGTCTGTGGCCGTCGCGCCAATCTGGTGCGGATGCTGCTGATCTACCTGGTCAACATTGCCCTGGCCGACGGCGAGCTGGATGAGCAGGAAGTCCAGGTGCTGCGTCAGATTGCCCTCGGGTTGGGCCTGTCCAGCGCCATGTTTGAGCAGTTGCTGCGGATGATCCAGGCCCAGAACAGCTTCAGTGGCCAGCAGCGCTATCAGGGTGGGGCCAGCGGACCGTCAGCCCGGGACCGGCTCAGGCAGGCCTATGATGCCTTGGGTGTCTCTCCCGAGGCGAGTGATGCCGAGGTGAAGAAAGCCTATCGGAAGTTGATGAGTGAGTATCACCCGGACAAGTTGATCGGGCAGGGGGTACCGGAGGACATGATCAAGGAGGCCACCGAGCGCTCCCAGGAAATCCGTACCGCCTATGATCTGATCAAGGAAGAGCGCGCCCGCGCCTGAAACCGCGCAGCAATAGCGCCCCGGACAGGGCCCAGAGAATCAGGGTCAGTAGCAGCAGGAGTGCGCCGATAAAACCGAACAGGTCCGGCGCCTTCATCAGTGTGGTCATCAGGGAGTCCTGGTAGTAGAAAAACCAGGGATGATCCTCGGGGAAGGCGTATTCGTGCAGCCAATAGAAGACCTTCACCGGGCCGATCACCCAGAGTGCGACACCGCCAACCGCCAGGCTGGCACCGGTCACCCACAATACCTTCCGCGGCCTGGGTGGTGTCAGCTGGCGCTGGCGCGCGTAGAGCACCAATACGACCAGTAATACCGCCGCCGTCAGGCCCGCCAGATAGTAGTGATCCACCAGCCGAGCCACATCCTGAAGGTGAATGACTTCGGGGAGGCGCATCAGCGTGGTGCTTTGGCCGTTGGGCAGGGTGTACTGAATCTCCGCCAGACCCTCGCCACTGCTCTGAATGCTGCGGGTGATTTCGCCGAACAGGCGCACATGCTCTTCCTGTGATGTCTCGCCAAACCCGGTTTTGTACCGGTTTTCCGGTCCGAAACGCTCGATGTGCTGATCAATTTCCAGGAGCGGGTAGGCCAGGGAAAACCCGAAGTCCACTTGAGCAAGCAGGTGCCAGGCCAGCAGACTGGCGGCCAGAAAGTGGCTGACAAACAGAAGTGGCCACAGCGCCAACCGGTTGAACCAGTGGCTGGATTGATGAAGCAGTGATGTCAGCATGGGCCTTCCTTTATTCGTGGAGGACCCATGATGCCAAGAGTCGAGAGATCCGGAAAGTCTTACTGTTTTGTCTGCTGCGGCTTATAGGAAAACTGCACCAGAATCAGGGCGGCAATGAGTACCCAGCCGGTGCCGCTGAAAATCTGAAGGGCGGTCAGATCCCGGTCGATCAGCACTCCGAACAGAAAGGGTGAGATGGCGGTAGAGATGATCATCAGGGAGCTCATCAGGGAGCGGATGGAGCCGAGCTTGGCAGTACCGTACACCTCGGCCCAGAGCGCACCCCCCACGGGACTGCCGGAGCCAATGGTCATGGCCAACAGCATCATGAACGGCGGCGCCACCCAGTTGCCTTTCAAGTATGCGAGTACAAATACCGCCCCGGTCAGGGGGACCAGGACAAAACGCAGCACCGTCTGGGCACTGAAGCGATCAATCAGAATGCCGGTGACCAGTTGCGCCACCCAGTGGGTGACGCCGTAAATAATGAAACAGCTGGCCAGCCAGGCGGCCGACCAGTCTTTCTCGGCCAGAATAAAACCCTGCTGGATGAAAATGCCGGTCACCATAAACGGACCGCCCAGCACCGTGGGCAGAGCCAGCCAGAACCGGTAATCCTTGAGCATGTCCCGCCGCCCGGCGCTGCGTTTGAGTACCTCAGCGTCCGCAGTGGCGGGGCGGCTGCGGGTGTCCACCGGGGCCTGTTTGAGCAGCCAGAGCATGAGGGGAATGTAGAGCACCACGGTCAGCAGGGCGATGACGCCCCAACTGCCCCGCCAGCCGATCAGAGTGATCAGTGCCACTGCCGCAATGGGCAGAATCACCTCGCCGACCGGTACGCCGCTGGCCGAGACGCTCAATGCCTTGCCCCGGTCCCGGTCGAAATAGCGGGCCATGGTGGTCTGTGCGGTGTGGGGCAGCAGCCCCTGGCCGCAAAAACGCAGAAGAAACAGTCCGAGTAACAACAGCAGGGGGTGATAGGCCAGCGCCATCACGATGCCGGCTAGCGTGAGCCCCACGGCAGAAAGGGAGGCAAAGAAACGCAATGGCAGCCGGTCAATCAGCCCCCCGAACACCATGATCAGCAGGCCGCTGGTCAGTGTGGCAATGGAATACAGGGACCCGTACCGACCGGCGGACAGCCCCAGAGACTCCTGAATGGGCGTACCGTACCAGCTGATGAAAAACGACTGCCCGAAGTTACCCCAGAAAATACTGATAAACCCAAACGCCAACAGTGGCCAGGACTGGGCGATAAAACGAAAATAATTCTGCACAGTACCCTCTCGGTCTTCAGCAGGTGATCGACTTTAGCGGATGAGCAACCGTTTGAGCGTGCTCTGATAGAGCGCGGTCAGGGTGTCCAGATCTTCCGCTTTAACACACTCGTCCACCTTGTGAATGGTGTCATTGCGCGGACCGAGTTCGACCACCTGGGCCCCGGTAGGTGCGATAAAACGCCCATCCGAGGTGCCGCCGGCGGTGGAGAGTATCGGCTTCTGCCCGGTGTGCTGTTCTACCGCTTTGACGACGGCGTCGACCAGCTCGCCCTCGGCGGTCAGGAAGGGTTGACCACTGAGTTTCCAGTCGAGCTCGTAATTCAGCTGGTGTTTATTCAGGATCGTTTCGGTGCGTTCACGCAACTGCGTTTCGGTCACTTCCGTGGAAAAGCGGAAATTGAACACCACTTCGACGTCGCCGGGGATCACATTGGTGGCCCCGGTGCCGCCGTTGATATTGGAAATCTGGAAGCTGGTGGCGGGAAAGAATTCGTTGCCCTGATCCCACTCCTGTGCCGCCAGCTCGGCGAGCGCCGGGGCGGCTTTGTGAATCGGGTTGTCGGCCAGGTGAGGGTAGGCCACATGCCCCTGAACGCCTTTGACTCGCAGGATGCCACCAAGGGAACCCCGGCGACCGTTCTTGATCACATCGCCCACCCGGTCGGTACTGGAGGGCTCACCCACGATGCACCAGTCGATTTTCTCCTGGCGGGCTTCCAGCCACTCCACCACTTTCACAGTGCCGTTCACCGAGGGGCCTTCCTCATCGCTGGTGATCAGAAAACCGATCCGGCCCTGATGATCTGGATGCTCCGCCACAAATTGCTCGCAGGCCACAACCATGGAGGCCAGAGAGCCTTTCATATCCGCCGCGCCCCGACCGTACAGCATGCCGTATTCGACCACCGGTTCGAACGGGGGATGTTGCCACTGACCTTCCGGGCCGGTGGGCACCACATCGGTGTGCCCGGCAAAGGCCAGCAGTGGCCCGTCGGTGCCCCGGGTGGCCCAGAAGTTGTCCACCTCTTCAAACCGCAACCGTTCCACCTGAAAGCCGATGGCCTCCAGGCGCTGGATCATCAGGTCCTGACAGCCGGCGTCGTCGGGGGTGACCGAGCGACGGCGGATCAGGTCGTGGGCGAGTTGGAGTGTGGGGGTCATAGCAGGTCTCTTGGGGTGTCGGCGGATGCGGCTTTTGGGAACGGCGGATGCGGCCTTTGGCCTCCGAGGCGTCGGACCGATCCGCCCCACGGATATTGCCGTGGTTTGCGTAGGGCGGATAAGCGCTTTGCGCGCATCCGCCGTAACCTAACCTAACTTAATTGTTAACGTGCAACGACTCGTTCAACTGCACCGCGGTCTTGTTGGTCACACATTCGACCCGACCGGTCAGGGAGTTGCGACGGAACAACAGGCCGGACTGGTTGGCCAGTTCCCGGGCTTTGACGGTGTTCACCTCATTGCCCTGATCGTCCAGGACTACCACCTTGGTGCCCGCGGTGATGTACAGACCGGATTCGATGGTGCAGCGATCGCCCAACGGAATGCCCGTGCCGGCATTGGCGCCCAACAGGCACTCCTTGCCGATGGAAATGATGATGTTGCCGCCGCCGGACAGGGTGCCCATGGTCGAGCTGCCGCCGCCGAGATCGGAGCCGGACTCGACAAACACGCCAGCGGAGATACGACCTTCGATCATGCCGGGGCCGGCAGTGCCCGCATTAAAGTTCACAAAGCCTTCGTGCATGATGGTGGTACCTTCACCCAGGTAGGCACCCAGGCGAACCCGGGCGGTGTGGGCAATCCGCACGCCTTTGGGCACCACGTAATTGGTCATTTTCGGGAACTTGTCCACGCAGGCCACTTCCAGCAGATCACCAGCCAAGCGGGCCTGGAGTTGACGCTCCGGCAGTTCGTCCAGATCCACCGCGCCCTGATTGGTCCAGGCAACGTTGGGCAGGCAACCAAACAGACCGGTCAGGTCGGTACCGTGAGGTTTGACCAGTCGATGGGAAATCAGGTGCAGCTTCAGGTAACCCTCGGGCACCGACTTCGGCGCGCTGTCTTCGGCCAGCAGCGTCGCGACCAGCGGACGCTTGCTGTGAATGAAGGAGCGGGCAATGGCCGCCTGGGCATCGTCTCCGGCCTGCTCAAGCGCCTCAGCCAGGCCCTGCATCTTGTCGACGTCCAGCTCGATCACTTGGTTGCCGCCCTGATAGTTCAGCGCCTGGGCCACGGCGGAAGCGGTGGCCTCGGCCGGGTTGAGCAGAGGCTGAGGGTAGAAAACTTCCAACCACTCGTTGTTCAGATTCTGGGTGCCGACACCAAGGCCGAGGCTGTACAGTTGAGTCATGGTCATGTCCTGTGGGTCATTACGTTAATACGGAAATTGAAAGAAACGCGATGCAGTGCGAGAGGCCCGCTCAGTGGGCCAACCAGGCGGTGTAATCGTCTGCCTTGAACCCCACGTGGCGGGCATCCCCGGTATCAAGCAGCGGACGCTTGATCAGGGTGGGGTTCTCGAGAATCACCGCAGCCGCATTGTCAGCGGTCATTTGCTCCCGGGTGGCTTCGTCCAGCGCTTTCCAGCTGGTACTGCGTTTGTTCACCAGGTCCATTCCCAGCTCGCTCAGCCAGCCGGTGACTTGGGCTTCGGTCAGCCCGTCGGAGCGTAGATCGTGAAACCGGTAGTCCACGCCCTGGTCGTCCAGCCAACGGCGGGCTTTCTTGACGGTGTCGCAGTTTTTGATGCCGTAGAGGGTAATCGCTGCCATGAAATGTTCACCGGTTTTGCAAAACCGGCAATTGTAGCAAATTTTAAGGTGGGTTTGGCGGGATTGCGGCCTTTTATGCACCCAGCGCCTTGTGAATCAGACGCCCCATCGGCTCCGACAACGGCAGCTTCAGTGCCGCCTCATGGCCCTTCTCCGACATCTTGTTCCAGGTCTTCTGGATGATATCGATCAGCTTTTCCTCATTGTGCTTCTGGGCGAAGTCTTCCAGGTAGTGACTGAGAAAAACCAGGCAGATCACATCCTCCAGAGTCTGCACCTCCGGATCGCGCTTGAGGTTGCGTTTGATCAGCATATCCTGCACCCGGCGGATGGTCTCTTCATCGTAGCCGTGCTCCGCCATGATCTGACCGGCCACCCGGCCGTGGTGCAGGGCGAGCTGGCTGCGCCACTTTTTATAACCGGCCCGGCCGTCGGGGTAGTCGCTGCGTGGACTCTCCCAGCGGCGAATGTGCTGGCAGCGCGCGGCCAGTTGCAGGGGTTCCGAAGCATCCGGACAGAAGACGTTGAGAGTTTCGGTCATGCGTCGGCCGTACAGCCACTCTTTGGGGTGGCTCTCCCCCTGATCCGTTTCCCGGTTCGGGTCTTCGGCGTTGGCGGCGTCGAACGCGGCCAGAGTCTGATCGAGTCGGGTCTGTGAATCGGGCATGGGGCGAGTCAGTCCTGTGGGGTTGATCGGCAAACGGTGTCAGTGGCGCTGGCTGGCCAGTTGGCGCAGTTGCTCCATATCCAGAATATGGATTTCTTTTTTGTCGACAGACAGCACTTTCTGCTGCTGCAGGCGACTGAACACCCGGCTGATGGTCTCGATGGTCAGCCCGAGAAAGTTACCAATATCCGTTCGTGACATGGGCAGTCGGAAGGCGGTGGGCGACAGCTTGCGGCGCTGATGGCGGCTGGAGAGACTCAGCAGCAGGGTGGCTACCCGCTCTTCAGCGCTGCTTTTGCTCAGCAGGCTGATCAGCTGCTGATCCTGGGTGATCTCCCGGCTGAGCAGTTGAAAGACATTGCGCTGCAGAGAAGGGATTTTGAGGCTCAAATCCTCCACCTGTTCAAAGGGGATTTCACAGATGGACGAGGTTTCCAGCGCGACCACGGTGTTGGTATACCGGTTATCGGCGATGCCGTCGAGGCCCACCAGTTCGCCGGGCAAGTAGAAGCCGGTGACCTGTTCTTCACCCTGTTCGTTGAGGGTGGAGGCCTTGACCGCACCGGAGCGGATTGCGAACAAGGCGTCGAACGGGTCTTCGGCTCGATAGAGATGTTCGCCCTTGTGAAGGGGGCGGCCGCGTTGGACGATCCGGTTGAGCTGATCGACGTCATCCAGATGCAGGCTCAGCGGCAGGCACAGAGTGTTCAGACGACAGGTGCCGCAGGAGGTCTGGGGGTCGTGGCTGCAGTTGGTTTCAGAGGTGCTGATCCGGATCATGGCATCTTCCATAAAGGTCGTGAGGCTATTGTTGCAGCTTTGTCTGGCAGGGTAAAGGTGTTGCACCGGTGGGCTCTTTACAGGGGCTCTGCAACGAGTATATAGTCATTTTTGCTGGCCAATCGCCGCATTATTTATGGTTACACCGTCGTACTAACAAGGTCGTCCTGTACACGCTTCAGGCCTGTTTTTAGCACCACGTTTTGTCAGTCATAAGTAAGTGAACTGTGCCAGCGGGTTGTCCCGCGTTCGGAGTCATGTGGTACCGGTGCGGATTTCATTCGACTCAGCAAAACGTTAAGGTTAAGACTATGTCCAGAAGTACAGGTGTTGTTAAGTGGTTCAACGAATCCAAAGGTTTTGGTTTTATTGAGCAGGAAGGCGGCCAGGATGTGTTTGTGCACTACAGTGCTATCACCGGTACCGGCTTCAAGACGTTGGCAGAAGGCCAGCGCGTGGAATTTGATGTGAAAGACGGCCAGAAAGGCCCTCAGGCGGATAATGTCGTTGGGCTCTGAGCTCACCGATGACGCCGTATAAGAAAGCCGCGCAGAATGTGCGGCTTTTTTTATACGCGGCTATCCGCGGTTTGGGACCACTAGGGCTCGGGACTCAAGGAGAGCCGATAAAGTGTAGGCCACAGCTTTCCCGTCACCCAGAACTGGTTATGCTCGGCGTCGTAGGCGATACCGTTGAGCACTGCTCCGGACGTCTCGGGCTGCGCTGTGCGTACCAGCTCGGCCAGATCCAGAGAGCCGATCACCCGGCCATTGTCGGGATCAATCTGGATCAGGCGATCTGAATACCAGATATTGGCCCAGATGGCGCCATCGACGTATTCCAGTTCATTCAGGCGTGTGACTGCCTTGCCGTTTTCGGTAACGGTGATTTGACGTTGTACGCTGAAGTCCTCTGGTGCATGGAAATAAAGCTGGGCGCTGCCGTCGGAGCGGATCAGGTGTTCGCCGTCATTGGTCAGGCCCCACCCCTCGCCGGAATAGCTCATCTCTCGCAGAGGTTCAAGTGTGCCCGCGTCGTAAACCAGTAGTGTTTTTTCCCGCCAGGTCAGCAGGTAGAGTTCATTGTTCAGTTCCGTCAGCCCTTCGGCAAAGTAGCGTGCGGCCAGAGGCCGTTCACGCTCGACCTGCCGACCGTTGTCCTGATAGATGACCAGGCGAGATTGGCCGTATTGGCCCCCGCTTTCATAGAACCGTGAACCACGCTTGAGTAATCCCTGGGTAAACAGGGTGGGGTCGTGGGGTTGCTCTGCCTCGATCTGGAACTGGTACTGAAGAATGTCGCGAGGGCCGGTGTCGGCGCAGGCGACCAGGGACATCATCAGACCGCTAAGCCACAGCATCTGGCCGCACCCGCGGATGAGCGTGTTGAAAGCACCGGAAGATTGTGTCATAAGCGTGGTCCTGGACAGTGAGGGCTCTATGGTAATCAACGGGAAGGCATTTATGAAACGTTGGCAGTCGTTTGTGGGATTGACGCTACTGGGTGGCTTGATGGTGGCGCTGCCCATTGCGATCTTCATCTTTATCCTGCAGTGGCTGCTGGGGCTGGTGACCGCCGTGATTGCCCCGATCAGCGCCTGGCTGGCCAGTTGGGCGCCATTGGCGGAGCAGGTGGCCGACCTGCTCGGCATCGTGTTGGTGCTGGGCGCCTTTTTCCTGATCGGCCTGGCGGTCAAAACCAGCATTGGCCGCTGGATACACAACCGGGTGGATCAGTGGCTCACGCGCTTTGCACCCGGTTACAGCACCATCCGGGAAGTGGTCATGCAGTTTCTCGGCGGTGAAAACAATACCTCGCTACTGCGTGGCCAGGTGTGCCGCGCCTACATCATGGGGCGTCAGAACCCGGTGTCGGTGACCGCCATTGTGACGGCGCGGCACAGCAATGGCGATTGCACCGTGTATGTGCCGACGGCGCCGATTCCTTCGTCGGGGTTTGTCTATCACCTGACCGAAGACTGTGTGGAGTTGCTGCCACACATCAGTGTCGAGGCGGCCATGCGCACGGTAATTTCCTGTGGTAGCGGCTCCCAGATCATCAGTGACCCGCCGGAGCCCGCCCCCGAGCAGCCAGCGGCGTCCACTGACCAGCCTTGAGTCCCGCTTTCGGTGAGCTGAAGGATCAAATCTTGTTGCGCATCAGATCCCGGATCAGAAAACGCGCCGGGTGCAGCGCCTGAATCAGCTCGCGGTCCAGCGGCATGGGCTCCCGTTCGATGTGGGCGACCAGCAGCTCGGCGCTCAGCGGGGTGTAGCACAACCCGCGGGACCCGTGGCCGACATTGATGAACAGACCGTCGTGGTAGCGCCCCGGACGGGGAATGTTCAGTCGGGCGTCCTTGCGTAGCGGCGCAAAGTCCTCCAGAAACGCGGCCCGGTCCGGGGCGGGACCCACCAGGGGCAGATAGTCCGGCGTGGTGCAGCGAAACGCAACGCGTCCCCCGAGTGAGGCCAATGGTTGATCCGCAAAGAGGTTGGCGATCTCGGGGCCAAATTGCGCCAGTTGTTCCAGATTCTGCTGTTGATCCCGTTCCGTTATCGCCGTATCGGTGTCGTGCAGATTGAACGTGGCCCCAAGGCAGTGCTGGGCGCCGTCTGAGGGAGCGAGGTAGCCATCGCCACACAGTGCCGCTTTCAGCTGCCGGCTCCGGTCTGTGGCGTTCACTTGGGTAATCTGTCCGCGAATGGCTTTCAGGGGCAGGGCGGCGGTTTGGGAAAAACGTCGCACCGCCCGGGCGTTTGCCAATACCGCGATGCGGGCCCGGTGCTCGCGGTTGTTCAGGTCCCGGGCGCTCCAGAGTTCTCCCTGCCGGCTGAGCTCGGTGATCGTGGTCTCGCCTCCCAGAGTGATATTGGGGTGGTCGAGTAGTGCTTCACACAGCGTCGCCGGACTCAACCATCCCGCCTGGGGAAAGTAGAGGGCAGGCTGGGGGACTGGCAGGCCGGCGAGCTCGCCCGCTTCGGCGGCACTAACTGGGCGGACCAGCTCTGGCGTAGCCTCGTAACGCTGGGCAATTTGGGTCTGTAATTGACGCTCTTTGTCAGTGGTGGCGACCTGCAGTAATCCGCACGCGGCGCCGTTTGGCCAGTAGGGCCGATAAAAACGCTGGGCGAAGCTCAGACTCAGCACATTGAAACGTGCCAGAGGCGAGTTCTTGGGGGAAAGTTTGGCGTATAGCAGCCCCTGGGGGTTGCCGGAGGCTTCCTGCGCGGCACGGGGGTGTTGCTCCAGAACGGTCACCTGCCAGCCCCGTTCGGCCAGCGCCCGCGCGCTGTGACAGCCCGCCAATCCGGCCCCGACAATCAGCGCCGTGCGCGGCGCATCGGGCCCAAGCCCCGGGCGGGAGGGTAGAGCCCAGGGCAGGGCGGGTTTTTTGCGGTTAAGGCGGTGGGGGGCTGAGGCCTGTGAGGCGGGTGTCTGGGGTACCGCTGCCGGTTGCTGCTCTGAATACTGAGCGGTGAGCATTTCCCGCTTGCGGCCGAAGCCGGGCACTTTCTCCGGCGTGAAGCCCGCAGCGGCCAGGCCGCGCCGGACCACTCCAGCGGCGGTGAAGGTGGCCAGGGTGGTGCCGGGCCGGCTCAGATGAGCCAGGGTAGTGAACAGTTCCGGAGTCCACATATCGGCATTCTTGGCCGGTGCGAAGCCATCCAGAAACCAGGCGTCCAGGGCTGGGCCAGAGTGGATGAAATCAGGGTGATCGCTGCTCAGTAGCTGGGCCAAGCCACTCTGGGCATCATCAAATATCAGTGTCAGGATCACTCGCCCCCGGTCCAGATGTAACCGGTGGAACGCCGGGCCCACGGTGGGTGGGTATTGATCGATCAGTTCATTGGCGAGCGCCCTGAGTTCGGGCCACAGGCTCAGGGCCCGTTGCAGGTCGTCTCGCTGCAGGGGAAAACGGTCCACGCTGATAAAGTGCAGGCGGGCATCGTCAGGGGCCGTTTGTCGCCAGAGTTGCCAGGCAGCCAGAAAATTGAGGCCCGAGCCGAAGCCGGTTTCGCCAATGGCGAAGCGGCGTTCAGTCACGGGCTGTTCGTGCAGAGCCTGGAAGCGCTCGGCCAGACGGTTGTGGTGCAGGAAGACATGACGGGTTTCGGCCAGTCCGTCGGTGCGGGAGAAATACACGTCGTCGAACCGGGTGGAGATTGGCTGACCCGCCTCATCCCATTGCAGGTGAGCGGTTTCCAGGTTCTGATCCGGCCCCGGAGTGCCGGTCTCCGGGGCGTCGCTCACAGGCCGAACTCCCGGGTAATCTGTTCGCACCAGCGTGCGATGCGCTCGTCGGTCAGATCGAACTCATTCTCTTCATCCAGTGCCAGCCCCACAAACTGATCGCCCTCGGGGGTGAGTGCCTGAGAGGCCTCAAATTCGTAGCCCTCCCGGGGCCAGTAGCCGCAGGGGCGGGCGCCCCGGGCCAGCAGTTGCGCGTGCAGGTAGCCCATGGCGTCGAGAAACCATTCGGGGTAACCGATCTGATCCCCCAGTCCGTAGAGCGCCACCGCTTTACCGCGCAGGTCCAGCTCCGCCAGCTCTTCCCAGATCTCCTCCCAGTCTTCCTGCAACTCCCCGTAATCCCAGGTCGGGATGCCGAAAATCAGGTAGTCGTAAAACTGGGCGGTGATGACCGGTTCATCGGCAATGTTGAACATATCCACCCGGTCTTCACCCAGTACCGCGCGGATTTTTTCGCCCGCCATTTCGGTGTAGCAGGTGGAGCTGCCATAAAACAGCCCGATGGCGGCACGGCTCATGACGGTGCTCCATCCGGCAGGAGCGTCGCCCACTGCTCAAGCCATTCCCGGGCGGACTCTTCGGGGTCGTCGCCGCTGCAGGCGTCCAGCACCAGAGGCTCGCCGATTCGCTGCGCGCCGAGGTCGGCGAATGCATCGTCGATGGCTTGGCCGGCTTCACCGAAGGTGGTGTAGCTGCTGTCGCCGAGATTGATCAGGCCGTACTGGCGCCCGGCAATGGCGGGATACTCGCGGGTCATCTGAACGTACAGCGGCTGCAGGTTGTCCGGCAGGTCGCCGGCGCCGGTGTTGGAGGTACAGATGAGTAAAATTTCATCGGGGCTTCGGACCAGGTCTTCCACCTGAGCAAAGTTGTTGATGCTGATCTGGTGGCCTTTGCGTTGCAGTTCCTCTGCTGCGAGCTCGGCGATGCCTTCGGCATTGCCGGTGACACTACCCACCAATATCTGGATTTGACTCATGAGTCCCCTTGCTAATCAACTGTGGTACGAATGCTGGATCAGGCTGGCGCCCTTTGAGCAGGGCATGATACCAGCCTGTTGGAGTTGGCGTCAGCGGTGGCTGCCGGGAAACCCCAATTGACGCCAGGCCTCATAGGCCACTACGGACACCGCATTGGAAAGGTTCATACTGCGACTGTCGGCCACCATGGGGATGCGCAGTAGATGGTCCGGGCCCAGCTCGTCCCGAATGGACGCGGGTAGCCCTCGGGTTTCCGGGCCGAACAGCAGGTAGTCCCCCGCTTCGAACGTCGTTTCACTCGGGTAACGGTGGCCTTTGGTGCTGAGTCCGAACAGTCGCGCCGGTTGCGCCTGCTCCAGGAAGCTGGGCCAATCCGGATAGGTTTTCAGGGACTGCCACTCACCGTAGTCCAGTCCCGCGCGGCGTAGCCGTTTGTCATCGAGCACAAAACCCAAGGGTTCAATCAGGTGCAGGTGAAAGCCGGTATTCGCCGCCAGACGAATAATATTGCCGGTGTTGGGCGGTATTTCCGGTTCAAATAAAACAATATGGAACATTGGTTTTCAGCCGATTTCGTGTACTATTGTGCGCAAGATCCGGGCCTCGTGACGCTGGTTATAACAAAAAGAAATATAAAGCGTCTTCAAGGCGAGATTTTCTTGGCGATTGTGTGGTTCGCCGGGACTTAGTGCGCTCGATGCGTCATAATACCAGCGTTCAGGCATGTTTATTGCCTCTGTCAACAATAACTCGGGAAGCCCAGGTGGCCAGCCGTTGAGCTTATTTCGTAAACGACCATCCAGTACAGGTACAGTTGGCGTCCAATTCAACGAGGGCGGGGTTTCGCTCGTCTGCGCCGAGGCCCATCCCATTGAGACTCATGCCGGTGAGGGCGAAACGGCCCGACCTTTTCTCCAGGCCGCTGAGTGGCTCCCCGAGAGCGATAGCCAGCGTCAAGGTCGGCTGCTCGAGGAGCGTGTGGAGCAGTTGGGGTTGCGCCGTAAAGCCTGTCACCTGGTGTTGGGGCGGGAAGACTACAATCTGCTCCTGGTTGAGGCTCCGGCCGTGCCGACCTCGGAGCTGCGCGAGGCCCTGCGTTGGCGAATTCGCGACCTGATTGACTTTCCCGCCGACCAGGCGGTACTGGATGCCTTTCTGTTGCCGGAGGATCGCAGCCGCGGCGGGAAGCGCATGGCCTATGTTGCGGTGGCCCATCGCCATCTGATTGAACAGCGTATCGCTCAGGTGGCGGACGCCCGGCTGGATCTCCAGGTGATCGATATTCCGGAGTTGGCGTTGCGCAACCTGGTGTATCGGTTGTGCGACACGGCCCGGGGGGTGGCGCTGGTCAAGCTGGGCGGTGGCACCGGCAGTCTGCATATCGTCCGCGGTGACGACCTGCACCTGGCCCGCCGCTTTAATGTGCCCTATGAAGGTGGGCTGCTGGAAGATCTGCCGGAGGATGTCCTGTTACTGGAAATCCAACGCTCCCTGGATTACTTCGAACGCCAGATGCGCCAGCCGCCGCCCGGCCAGATCTGTCTGATCGGGGAAAACCTCAGCCCTGATAAAATCACTGAATCACTGACCAATGGCTTGCCGATGCCGGTTTCGTTGCTGGACATCGAGTCGTCGCTGACACTGGGCGATCAGGTTCAGTCTCACACC
Organism: Marinimicrobium sp. UBA4209; assembly: GCF_002381585.1. Taxonomy (NCBI): domain Bacteria; kingdom Pseudomonadati; phylum Pseudomonadota; class Gammaproteobacteria; order Cellvibrionales; family Cellvibrionaceae; genus Marinimicrobium; species Marinimicrobium sp. UBA4209. Next base: position 29,070 of record NZ_DFTP01000043.1, on the reverse strand, counting down.
CTGACGCTGTGCCTAGCCGCCATCGGCGCCGCGCTGCGACTCACGGAGGGGGACTGATGCAACAGGTCAATCTGTATTTGCCGGAGTTTCACCCCCGTCGGGTGTGGTTGAGCCTGAACCAGATGATCGCCGCGATCGCGGTGGTTCTGGTGTTGATTATCGGCCTGTCGCTGTGGAGTGCGGCGTACACCGATTCGCTCCAGGCCCGCTTGACGGATGAACGCGCGCAGTTGGAGACATTACAACAACAGGTGCAGCGGCTCATGGCCGAACTGCCCGCCCGTCGCGGTGCGACGGTGGAAGAGCAGGTGGCCCGTTTGCGTCAGGAAATTCAGCGGCGGGAGCAGATTCTGCGCCTGATGTCCCAGCAGAATCTCGGCAACGCCGAGGGGTTTTCCGGGCAACTGTTGAGCCTGTCCCGCCATGCCATGGATGATCTGGCGCTGGCGGAGTTTTCGCTGCAATCCGGGGGGCAGTACGTCGAGCTGGCCGGCCGGGTGCGCAAGCCGGAACAGGTGCCGCTGTATCTACAGCAGTTGCGTCAGGATGAGAGCTTCGCCAGCGTGTCATTCGGCGTACTGGAAGTGGCGCGGGAGCCGGATGACCGGGGACCGGGGTTGATATTTTCGGTGCAGCGCGCCGAGGCCGACGAGACCAACGCACGGGGAGGGCGATCGCGTGACTGATTGGCAGCAGAGTTGGCAGCGCTGGGCCGAGCGGGTGGAGGCCTATTCCCTGCGTGAGCGGGTACTGCTCTTGCTATGCCTGATCGCGGTGTTGATCGGGTTCTGGCAATGGTTGATTGAGTTGCCTCAGGAGCGTCAGCGCGAGCAGATTGAACAGCAGCGCACCGCCGTCGCAAACGATCGGGATGCCCAGCAGGCACAGCTGGCCGCCCTGATGAGCACCGAGGCGGACAACCGACCCGCAAGGGAGTTGGAGCAACTGCAGCGGACACTGGATGAGCTGGATGCGAGTCTGGCGAGCCTTTCCCAGGGGTTGGTCAGTGCGGATCAACTGCCGCAGATTCTTCAGGAAGTGTTGATTTCCACCACCGAGCTGCAGCTGCGACGGGTGCGCACGCTTCCCGTTGAGGAACTGCCGTTGACCAAGGCCGCAGATGGCACTGAAGCGGCGGAACCGGTTGAAACGGCGACCGGTGTTTTTCGACACAGTGTCGAGCTTGATGTCAGCGGTGACTTCTTTGAAGTGTTGAGTTTCCTGCGCCGGCTCGAAGGGCTGCCCTGGCGGTTCTACTGGGATCGTCTGGATTACGAAGTGATGGACTACCCGGTGGGCGATATTCGATTGCGGGTTTATACCCTGAGTGCCGAGGAGGGTCTGCTCGGTGTCTAGATTATTGTGCATTGCCTGTCTGATCGGGTGGTCGGCGCTGGTGTGGGCGGACAGTCAGCGCGACCCCACTCGCCCCCTGGATTACCGGGCCAGCCGCGAGTCGGTGTCCCTGACGCTGAACGCAATCATGGCGGGCGACTCGCGCCGCCTGGCGATCATCAACGGACAGTCCCTGACGGCGGGCGAGATGATTGCCAACACCGGGGGGGTACGCCTGCTGCAAGTTGAATCCCATTCAGTGATTGTCGGTCAGAGCGGCCGGCAGTGGCGTTTGAATTTGAACGATGAATCCGTACGTCGAACGAGGCCCGCGGAGCAATGAGGCAAACGATTATGGATCCGCATTTTCTGAGAAGAACGATGCACACCGCCGCCGCGCTGATGGCGGTCGTCCTGGTGACGGCCTGTGTTGGGCCGCGCGATTCGCAGTTGGCGGCTGAGCGTGAAATGAGTGAGGTGGCCGAGGCGCAGCGTGAGCAGGCTCAGACGGTACCCGAGGAAGTGAGCCAGGCACTGGTTCCAGAGCGCCGTCGCAGCGAGGAGGTGGCTCCGGAGCGGTTTGATGTCAGAGTGCGCAATGTACCCGCCAAGGCGTTTTTTCTCGGGCTGGTGCAGGACTCAGACACCAACATTGTGGTGCACCCCGATGTCAGTGGCAGTCTCTCGCTGGAGTTGAAAGGAGTCACGGTGGATGAAGTGCTGGAAGTGGCACGGGACATTTACGGTTATGACTACCGGCGTTCGGGCAATATCTACACGGTGTATCCCAACGAGCTTCAGACTCAGGTGTTCCATGTGAACTACCTGGATGTTCAGCGGGTGGGGGTGTCGGACACCAACCTGTCGATCGGTCGCAGTGAATCATCAAACAATAACCGCAACAATCGCGGTTCCGGCAATAATTCGGGCAGCGGCGATGACAGTGCCAACCTGCTGGGCCTGCTCGCCGGTGAAGACGGCAGTTCGACCAATGGGTCTGAGGTGTCCCCGGGGGCGCGGGTGCAGACCATGAACCGCACCGATTTCTGGCAATCGCTGCGCCAGTCGGTGTCCGCCATTGTCGGCGGTGAGGGTGGCGACAAGATGGTGATGGTCAGCCCCCAGGCCGGTATGGTGGTGGTCAAGGCCATGCCTCATGAGCTGAATGCGGTGCGGGAATTTCTGGAGCGTTCCGAGCTGAGCGTAAGGCGTCAGGTGATTCTGGAAGCGAAGATTCTGGAGGTCCGTCTGAACGAAGGGTTCCAGGCGGGGATCAACTGGGGCGTCATCAGCGGGCAGTTGGACTACGGCTATAATCGGCTGCGCTCGACCAGCTACTCGGAGCAGGATTCGGCCGTCACCACCATTCCGCCGGGAAGCAGTTCCCGTCAGATTTCCGGGTTGGAAGAACTGCAACGCGGTACTGAAAACCTGTTTACCTCCGTCCTGCAGGTGGGTGATGTAACCGAGCTGCTCGACTTGCTGGAAACTCAGGGCAGCGTGCAGGTCCTGTCCAGCCCCAGAGTGTCCACGGTGAACAACCAGAAAGCGCTGATTCGAGTGGGCTCCGATGAATACTTTGTGACCGGTATCTCCAATAACACCACCTCGAATGTGGCGTCGGTGACCAGCACGCCCAATATCGAACTGTCGTCCTTCTTCAGTGGTATTGCCCTGGATGTGACCCCGCAAATCGCCGACAGCGGCGAGGTGATCCTGCACATTCATCCGGTGGTCAGTGAAGTGAATGACCAACTGAAAGTGTTTACCGTCGGTAGCGAGGAGTTCGCCTTGCCTCTGGCACAACGGGGTATTCGCGAGTCGGACAGCATTGTCCGGGCGCGCAGCGGCCAGGTGGTGGTGCTGGGTGGCCTGATGCAGGAGGATACCCGGGACACCGATGGCAAGCGGCCGGTGTTGGGCGATATTCCACTGCTCAACAGCCTGTTCAAAACCCAGGGGCGTAGCCGCCAGAAAACCGAACTGGTGATTCTGTTGCGTCCGGTGGTGGTAGATGATGGCACCTGGCAGGACGAACTCGATCGCAGTCGCAATCGCATGCAACAGATGGGCGATGGTTATCGCGACCTCTGGGAGCAATAGCGCGGAGCCGGTCATGTACCAGGACTACTTCGGGCTGCGGGAGATGCCGTTTTCCCTCACCCCCGATACCCAGTTCTTCTTCGACAGCGCCGCCCATCGGGCGGTGCTCAATACGGTATTGCTGGCCCTGCGACACAGCGAAGGGTTCATCAAAATCGTCGGGGAAGTGGGCACCGGTAAAACCCTGTTGTGCCGCAAGCTGCTGGCCAGCCTGGGGCCGGAGTTTCTTACCGCGTACATTCCCAACCCCTACCTGACGCCGGACGAACTGAAAGGCTTCCTGGCCCAGGAAATCGGTGTGCCGTCCTCGCCCGATATGCCCGCCTATCAACTGCTGAATGAGATCTACGCCCGGCTGGTGGCACTCGCCGCGGAGAAACGGCGCGTGGTACTGGTGGTGGATGAAGCCCAGGCCATGCCCCGGGAGACCATCGAAGCCTTGCGTCTGCTGACCAATCTGGAAACGGAAAAAAGCAAACTGTTGCAGGTGGTTCTGTTGGGGCAGCCCGAGTTGGAAGATGTGCTCAATCGCAGCGACTTGCGTCAGTTGAAACAGCGAATCGTGTTTTCGGAAACCCTCGGTACCATCGATCGCCGCACCCTGGCCGACTATCTCGATTTTCGTCTGCAGTCCGCCGGTTATCGGGGGTGCTCGCTGTTTACCCGGGGCGCGGTCCGGCTGATGCATCGCGCATCCGGGGGAATTCCCCGGTTGATCAATGTGCTCGCCCACAAGGCGTTGTTGGTCAGCTTCGGTCAGGGACGTTCCATGGTAGGTCGGGCGCAGGTGGCCAGGGCCGTGAAGGATACCACCGAAAGTCGTCGGCTGGGGCGCTGGCTGTCCGTCACGCCTTTTGGTTGGACTCCCTGGTTGGCGGTCTCCTTGTTGTTGGTGGGCGTGGGGCTCTGGTGGTACGGGGGCACGACGTGAGTCTGATGAATGACATGCTGCGCGACCTGGATCGACGGGGCGGTACCTCCCCGAACCCGGCCGGCCCATCGACGCACCGCACTCAGCCAATGCAATCGCGCTATTTTGTTGGTGCGGGTCTGGCCGTTCTCGTGGCACTGGTCATAGCCGCACTGGTGTTTTGGTCACTGGTTGGAGCGGGCGGTGAAGGCAGTGCGCCGATGACAGAACAACCGATGCCAGCAATCGATTCTGCGCCGGTGGCTGAATCCACAGTCGCTGAGCCGGAGCCCCGCATGCCGGCAACACTGGACGTAGAGGCGGCATTGAGTCAACCGTTGACTCAGGAACCCGTTGAGGCGGTTCCAGATGAGTCGCAGGACTCCGGCTTCTCAGAGGATCTTCAGCTGCTGCTCGACAAGGCTCGCCAGGCCCGGGACCGGGACCGGTTGACGCGCCCGGCGGGAGACAATGCGTATGAATATTATCAGCAAGTGTTAGCCCTCAGTGCTGATCATCCGGAGGCGCTCGCCGGGCTGGCGGCGATTGCCCAGCGTTATCGGGAGCTGGCTGAAGCGGCCATGGACCGGGAGGCTCTGGATGAGGCCCAGCAATTTCTGCGTCGGGCTCGTTCGGTCGATCCGCAGTTGTCGGGGATGCAGAACAGCGAAGCCCGATTGGAGACACTGCGAAATCGTTCGCAAAGCGAAGGTACGGAGCCGGAAACCGAGAAGGCGGCAGACGCCTCCTCGCTCAATGTACAACTCGATCTTGCCAGCGAAGATCGACGGCGCGCGCAACAGGCGCGCCAGTGGTGGTCTCGGGATCAGCGTAGCCGGGCCCGGCATTTTCTGGAGCAGACGCTCGCTCAGTGGCCGGAAGATAGGGTGCCGCCGACGGTGAGCACCGTGGCATTGGTGGAGTTCTACCTGCAAGAGAGTAACGACTCACAGGCAGAGCAACTGTTGAACGAATCACGGGCATTGTCCGATGATGAACACGCGCGCCTGGGCGCTGAGCTCTGGTCTCTACGTGGAGATAATGCCCGGGCGCTGGCACTATTGGAGAACGCGGCGGAACATGCTGAGGGCAATGAGCCTTACCGCGCTTTGTGGGCGCGCCTGAATTATGAGCAGGGGCGACACGAGCAAGCGGCCAATCATTACCGGCAGTTACTGAATGACTTTGGCGCACAGCCGGCCTACTGGTTGGGGCTGGGGCTGGCGGAAGATGCCCGCCAGCGAGCGGCGGCGGCACTGCAAGCCTTCGAACAGGCGCTGGCCAGTGGCGCTTACGATGGCCGTGAGTCCATTCGCCGGTACCTGGAGGGGCGTGTCGACGCACTGGCCCGTCGAACCGAAAACCGGGAACCCTGATATGGTTGATACTCAACAGAACACTCGCAAACGTATTCGCATCGGGGATCTGCTGGTTGCCCAGCAGATGATCACCGACGACCAGCTCTCCCACGCGTTGGAAGAGCAAAAGCAGAGCGGCCGGAAGCTGGGGAACACCCTGGTGGATCTCGGGTACGTGGACGAGAATGCACTGCTCAACCTGCTGTCCGATCAGTTGAATATTCCCTTCGTCGAGCTGCGTCAGTTCCGGTTTGACCAGGAGTTGATCCGGCGCTTGCCGGAAACCAGTGCTCGTCGTTATCGGGTGCTTCCGCTGCGGGAAGATCCCGACGGTCTGCTGTTGGGGATGGCCGACCCCACGGATATTTTCTGTCTGGATGAACTGACCCGCCAGCTCGATCAGACGATCAAACCGGCGGTGGTCCGCGAGTCCGAGCTGCTGGATGTGCTCGATATCGCCTACAGTCAGGCGAGTGAAATTGCCTCGCTGGCCGAAGAACTGGATGAAGAGCTGGAAAGCTCCGCGATCGATTTGACGGATTTCGCCGCCGAGGCGACCGACAGCGATGCGCCGGTGGTCAAGCTGTTGCAGAAAATTTTTGAAGAGGCGATCACCGCCAAAGCGTCGGACATTCACATCGAGCCGGATGAAACCGTATTGCGGATTCGCAACCGCATCGACGGCGTGTTGCTCGAGCAGGTGATGAACGAAAAGCGCATTGCCCCGGCCCTGGTGGTGCGTCTGAAACTGATGTCCGGGCTGGATATTTCCGAGAAGCGCAAACCCCAGGACGGGCGCTTCAATCTGAAGGTGAAAGGCCGCAATATTGACGTGCGTCTGTCCACCATGCCGGTGCAATTTGGCGAGTCGGTGGTGATGCGTCTGCTTGACCACACTGATGGCGTACTGCCTCTCGGCAAGGTCGGCATGCCCCCCGCGCTGGTCGACCGGTTTCGTAAAATCATTGCTCGCCCTCACGGGTTGGTCTTGGTCACTGGTCCGACCGGCAGTGGTAAAACCACGACGCTGTACGGCGCGCTCTCGGAGCTCAACAAGCCCGAGAAGAAGATCATTACCGTGGAAGATCCGGTGGAGTACCGTTTGCCACGTATCAACCAGGTGCAATTGCACGAGCGTATCGGCCTGACCTTTGGCAGTGTGCTTCGGGCGTCACTGCGCCAGGACCCGGACATTCTGCTGGTGGGGGAGATCCGCGATGCGGAATCCGCCGAAATTGCCCTGCGCGCGGCCATGACCGGTCACCTGGTATTGTCCACCCTGCACACCAACGATGCCCTGACCTCCGCGCTGCGTCTGATTGATATGGGCGTCGATGCCTACCTGGTGGCCACGGCACTCAAGGCGATTGTGGCCCAACGCCTGTTGCGCCGCATTTGTACCAGTTGCATTCAGGATCACGAGCCGGATGCCAACGAACGCCAACTGCTGGCGGCCATCGCGAAGGGGCGCGATCTCAGCCAGGTGCAGTTTAAACAGGGGGCGGGCTGCCCCCATTGCCACAATACCGGCTACCGGGGTCGGGTCGGGGTTTTCGAATTGTTGGAAGTCAATGGTGCCATGGCTGAAGCGCTGCGGGACAACAGCCTGAATGCGTTTACCCGAGCGGCCCAGCAGAGCCCCAACTATCGCCCCCTCAGTCACAGCGCACTCGACTATGCGATTGAGGGCATCTCCACCCTCGAAGAAGTCATGAAAGTCTCAGCACAGATCGAAGATGAGGCAGAGCTGATCTGATGGCCCTCTACCAGTTCAAAGGCCGCAACGCCGAAGGTCGCCCCGTATCCGGCCAACTGGAAGGCCCCAGCCCCGACGCCGTCGCTGGCCAACTGGCCGGGCGCGGGGTGACGCCCATTGCCATCGAGCCCTATGAACACCGCCCCAGTTGGTCTGAGCGCTGGCAGGAGTGGCGCCACAGTGGGCAGGTAGAAACTGTTGACCTGATCATGTTCTGCCGACAGATGTACACCATTACCCGGGCGGGCGTGCCTCTGGTACGCGGCATTCGCGGCCTGGCCGCCAACCTGCGCCATGTGACCTTTCGCAATACCCTGGAGGACATTGCCGACCGTCTGGAATCCGGTTTGGAATTATCAGTAGCGATGCGTCACCACCCGAACGTGTTTAACAACCTGTTTATCAGCGTGGTGAGTGTGGGGGAAGGCAGTGGCTCTCTGGAGAGCGCCTTCAAGCAGTTGAGTGAGTATCTGGAGCGGGACCAGGAAACCATCAAGAGCATCAAGGCGGCGCTGCGCTATCCCAGCTTTGTATTGATCGCCCTGGCCATCGCCATCATGGTCATCAACGTGAAGGTGATTCCCGCCTTTGCCAATATGTTTTCCCAGTTTGGCGCGGACCTGCCGTTGCCAACCCGCATTCTGGTGGGTGTGTCCGATTTCTTTGTCGCTTTCTGGCCCTATCTGCTGTTTGTCGCCGTGGGCAGTTTTTACGGGTTTCGTCGGTATATCAAAACCGATAAGGGGGCCCGAGTCTGGGGCCGCAAAAAACTTGGCCTGATTGTGATCGGCGACATTATCGAACGGGCCTCCATGGCCCGCTATGCGCGTTCGTTCAGCGTGATGTTGCGGGCCGGTCTGCCTGTCAACCAGGCGCTGGATCTCTGTGCCCGGGCCATTGATAACCCCTGGCTGGGTGACAAGATCCGTGAGATTCGGGCCGGTGTGGAGCGCGGTGAAGGGCTGTTTCAGACCCATATGACCAGCGGCATGTTTACGCCACTGGTGCTGCAGATGATCGCCGTGGGGGAGGAGAGCGGCCAGGTGGACCAACTGCTCTCGGAAGTGGCCGAGTTCTATGAGCGGGAGGTGGATTACGATACCAAGCGTCTGAGTGATCGTATTGAACCGATCATGGTGGTCATTATGGCAAGTTTTGTCCTGATTCTCGCCCTGGGCATCTTCCTGCCCATGTGGGAAATGTACAACATTCAGCAGTGAGCCTATGAGCCGGAAATCCCAGCGGGTGTTTGAATGGTTGTTGATCGCCACGTTGATCGGCATCGTACTGGTGTTCGCTTTGGGTCTGTATGGCCGCATGGCCGGAGATGTGCAGCGGCTGAGTTTTGAGCTGGCAGCCCAGAACTTCAAAACGGCGGTGTCCGGAGTGCGGGCTCACTGGTTTATTCAGCGGGCACAAGGTGAGACAGAGCGGGATGTGGTCGTATTCAGCGAGCTGCCGACGATGCCTGTGGGGCTGGAAGATGCTTCGGACATCAGGGTCTACCTGAACCCTCAGGGCTGGCCGGTGAACACCCGGTCCCGGCGCGAGGCCGCAGACGGGCGTCTTGACCCCGAGGAGTGTCTGGATCTTTGGCGGGCGTTTCTGCATCAGGCACCGCCTGTCAGCCTGGAGGGGGCTTTGGCGCCCAATGCGGTCTTCGGGGTGGCCAAGGTGGGCGAGGGGCGGGAAAGCGCCTGTCGCTACCGTCAATTGGTTGGCGACAGTGGTCGTCGATATTTTGACTATCTTCCGTTTGATGGCCGGGTTTTGCTCAGCTCGTCACTGGAATGACGATTTTTATCGGTTTAAGTGTTGGCATGGAAGTTGAATTCACCTATATTAGGTGAAAACATGCGCCAAGTGCGGAGTTCGGCGCCAGCAGTGGTTTTTACAGGTTTTACAATAACTCATGACCTTTAATGGAGTTCTCTTATGAAACAACAATCCGGTTTTACTCTGATTGAGCTGATTGCGGTAATCGTTATTTTGGGCATTATCGCCGCCGTGGCAGTGCCCCGGTTTGTGGATTTGTCGGATGCGGCTCGTGAAGCGGCTGTTGATGGAGTCGCGGGCAACCTGGCGAGTGCCAGTGCATTGAACTATGCTGCAGCGGTCGCGACTGATGCGGGAATACAGGATGCGCCAACTCCTGTCACGATTGAGAACTGTACCGATGCGGCCGGTCTGTTGGAGGGGGGAGCGCTACCCGCAAACTATGAGATCGAGTCCTTGGCGGTTGGTGATGGTGCAAACGTAACGTGTACCGTTCACTCTCCCAATGTGGCTAATACTGAGGCCGAGGCGGACTTCACCGTTTACGGCGTTGCGGCTCCATAATCGAGTAGGCGCGGAGATAACTGAGTGGGCCGCTTTAAAGGTTTCACTCTAGTTGAGCTGATTGCAGTCATTACTGTTTTGGCAGTTTTGGCTGCATTTTCGCTTCCCAAGCTGATTGATTTCTCATCGTCCGCGAAGAGGGTGGCAGCAGAGGAGTTGGCAGCGACTTTGTCGACCGCTAGCTCTTCCAATTTGGCTACCTTTATTTTGAGGGAAGAGTATCCAGCGGCTATTTCCCAATCGGCCTTCCCAATGAACGCCTGCAGGAATGCCCGTTTTCTGTTGGTAAGCGGATTGCCAGCAGGCTATCGGATTGAAGCGGCCGGGTCCGGCGATGGCACGGTATCGCATATGGCTACTGTTCAGTGCGACGTTGTCGATGAATCCGACAACGCTATCCGCGCCAGCTTTACGCTTCACGGAATCAACCCAAGCAGCTCCTAACGTCCTCTGCAACAGGTCCGACCATGCCCTCAGCGCGCGCAATGTACAATGGCCGGAAGTCATCGGGTTTCAGCCTGATCGAGCTGATCGCGGTGATCATCCTGCTGGGCATTATCAGCGTGGTGGCAGTGCCCCGCTTTTATAGCACCGACGCCGCCGCCATCCAATCCGCTCGCGACCAGGTCCTGTCCGCCTTCTTTACCGCGCAACAACTGGCCATGGCCCGTGCCAGCACGAGCAATTCCATCCAAGTAAATGTTGTCCAGTCCAGTCTGAATGTGACGGAAAACGGCACTTCCGTGGTTGCCACCGGAGGAACCTTTCCGCTGACGCTGCCCGAAGGGGTAACCATTACGGCCGGAACGGGCACCTACTCCTTTGATAAATTGGGCCGGACCGATCCAGGACAGATTGTGGTGGCCCGCGGTTCGACGTCGGCCACCGTACGTGTGGAGGCCAGCGGCTATGCCTATACGCCCTGAGTTGCGTCGTCAGCGCGGTGTTACCCTGATTGAGCTGATCGTCTTTATCACCGTGATTGCACTGGCGCTCGGGGCGTTGCTGGGCGTCTATCGATATTCGGTGATCAACAGCGTGGACCCGCTGGTGCGGGTGCGGCTGCTCGAATCCACCCAGTCCCGACTGGATGTGGTGCTGGCACAGCCCTACGATGCCAATACGCCGCCCGGCGGAGTGCCGGCCTGCGATAGTCAGGCCCCGCCGGGTCGACCCTCGCCGCCGGTCTGTGCCGATGCGGGTGGTGTCAGCAGCTTTGATGGTGACACCGATTCACCGTATCCTGGATACAACCGTACCGTCGCGGTTGAATTTGCGGGGAGTGAGTTGGGGCTGACCAACAACCGCTGGGCCAAGCGGATTACCGTGACCACCACCGCGCCCAGCGGCGAATCACTCACCCTCTCAGCCTACAGGACAAACTTCTGATGTGCCGGTGCCGGTCACGACAAGCCGGGTTTTCCCTGGTGGAATTGATCACGGTCATCGTGGTGCTTGCGCTGGTGGCCACCATCGGCACCGGCTTTATCGTCAGTGCCACAGATAGCTATCGGCAAACCCAGGCCCGGGCGGCACTGGTCAATACCGCCCGACAGGCGCTGGAGCGGATGACCCGCCAGATTCGCGGTGCCATGCCCTACAGCGTGCGGATTACCAATGATGGCGACTGTGTGGAGTTTATGCCGGTGGCGGGTGGCGGTATCTACCGTGAGCCGGTACCCGATGCGGCCAATGGCGCGCCCCCTCACACCGCGATCCAGACCGCGCCGCACTCGGTGGACTTTGGCACCGCGGATTACCTCAGTATCGGTGCGATGGACAGCGGCGAGCTGTATGGTGGTAGCCCGGTGTCGCTGGCGCCGGTCAACAGCCGCACTACCACAGAGGTGACATTCCCCAGCCGGACCTGGCAGCGCAATTCCATTGGGCGGCGCTTTTTCCTGCTCAATCAACCCCAGGCCTTCTGCCTGTTTGGTGGTCAACTGCGTTTTTATCCCGCGCAGGATCGTACGGCGGCAAACGTTGATCCTGGCAGTGACTTTGATCTGTTGGCCCGCAACGCTCAGGCCTCGGGCAGTCCCTTCGTATTGTCTGCCGCGAGTGATAGTCGCAATGTGTTGTTGCAGATGAACGTCGCCTTCAGCGAGGGCGGTGAAACCATGATTTTTGAGCAGGAGGTATTGATTCGCAATGTCCCCTGATCTTTTTCAACATCGTGCTATGCGGAAGCAGGACGGCTTTCTGTTGCCGGTTGCGCTGTTTATTATCGTCGTGATGGGCTTCGCCTCCCTGGCGTTATGGCGTACTACAAGCCAAAGCGGTATTGCCAGTGTTCAGGAGGTGGTTACCGTGCAGGCGCTGTACGCAGCAGAAAGCGCGGTTCAGCGGGGCCTGAGTGAATTGTTCTACCCCAATGCCAACGCTCGCCCCCCGGTTGATAATCGCTGCGCTTCACTGAATACCAGTATCGACTTCTCCGGTATCAACGGTCTTAACCTGTGCACGGCACAAGTTCAGTGTGAGCTGGCGGAGCCGGGCTTGTACAACCTTTCCGCCAGCAGTCAATGCGGCAGTGGTCCCACGCGAGCAGTGCGCTCTCTGACGGTTCAGGCGAGGTTTTGATGGGACGCTTCTTCAGTTTCAACACTCGGTTCGCCTGTTTCCAATTTTCGTGCGTCTTAGCACGCTTTCTTCTTTTCATTGGGAGTTTGCTGTTCTCTCCGCTGGCCTGGTCCGTCGCCTGTGACGCGGTATTCACTAACGGAGTTCAAAGTCACTCTTCAACTGGGAGTGTCAATGCAGGTTACCAGGCTGAAATTAACGGTGGCGGTGGTCTTATCTCTACACCAGAACTGATACAGCAGTCCTCGCCGGGGCAAGCTATTTGCGACTCGGGTACGTGCCAGGCAACGGGTTATCCGAGTACCCCGAGCTCCGTTGCTGTTCTTCAAAGCAACGGTAGCTCGGGCTCTGTCACGGCTTCAGGGGGCAATACGAACATTAATGCTGGTCAGTATGTAAATATAACCGTTCCCCAACGGGTGAGAGCTACCTTCAACAGTGAAGGTGGTGAATATCGAATGCGAGCCTTGTCCACTGGTTATCAATCCGAAGTCCGCTTTCGGTCCGGGGATTATTGGATTACTGGTGATATGACGCTTGGTCAGGAAACCGAGGTTACCAAGCAAGGTGGAAACTCGGACCCGGTCCGGATATTTGTCGACGGTGATGTTGTACTTGGTTATGACATGGTTACGTCTGGGTTCAGTCCAGGACAGCTTTTTATCTACGCAAAGGGTTCGATCACTGTCAGACAGTTCTCCGCCATCACAGGATTTTTATATGCTGATGGGCTAATAACAACCGAATATCAAGTGGTTATTAACGGGGCCTTATCTGCGGAAGAGGTACAGCTTGCTCAAGAGACTATCGTCAGTTATCCAAGTGCCATAGCACCTGACCTGGACTATACGCCGTTTTGCGATCCTACGGGTGGCACTCCTGCGACCTTAATCGCGGATTGGCGGATGGACGAAGCTGGTTGGAGCGGTACCGCAGGTGAGGTGATCGACAGCAGTGGCAATGGCAATAACGCGACAGCGCAAAACGGCGCTGATACGGCCGATGTTGCTCCGGCGCTTTCAGGCGATCCGGGTACTTGCGGATATGGGGAGTTTGATGGAGTAGATGATTATCTGAGTGTGCCGGGTTTATCCGGAACCCTCAATCGCACCGCCAGCATGGCGTTCTGGATTAAAACCACACAAACCGGCAACTCGACGGCCTGGTCCTCCCCGGCTGTGGCTGGTATAGAGGAGAACGGGGGCGCCGACGATATTTTCTGGGGTTGGTTGAATCCGCAGGGGCGGATTGGCTTGACGGTGGGAAATAATAACACAACGGTTTCGAATGCTCAGGTGAGTACAGGAAACTGGACACATGTGGCGCTTACGCGAAATCACGAAAGTGGTGAGTATCAGATTTTCATCAATGGCGCGTTGGACAGCAGAGGAACCACCGGAACAGGCATTATTGGCAACGGCTTCTCGAGCATTGGTCGAGTAGAAAACACCAGCAGTAGCGTGGCGTTAAATTATCTTCAAGCGCAGCTTGATGAGGTCCGTATTTACGAAGGAGTGCTGACAGAGTCTGAAGTGCAGGCGATTTTTCAGGCCAGACACCCTTGCAGCCAGAGTATTTGTCCGACCGGAACGCCGGTGCCTGGGCTCTTTGGCGAGTTCTATAACAACATGAATCTGGCGGGCGCACCTGAGGGCACCCGCGTTGATGGCCCGGTGGACTTCGATTGGGGACTGGGCGGTCCTGGGGTAGCCGGGGTGGGCGACGATGAGTTCTCGGTACGCTGGAGCGGACGGTTACACATCACGCAAACAGGCGGCTATCGTTTTCAGACCCGGTCTGATGATGGTGTTCGCCTTCGCGTAGACGGTGATCTGGTCATCGATGAGTGGGCTCCTCAGCCAGCAACCAACGATACCAGTGGTGTTGTGAACCTGGAAGCAGGGCAGAGCTACGATATTGAGCTGGAATATTTCGAGGAATTTATCGATTCTGAAATCCGGCTGCGCTGGGACGCGCCTGGCGCTACGAGCGGCTTTGTGCCGATTCCTATCGGTAACGCAAATGGCACCGCCACCGGTCTCTATCATTGCCCCGGTAACCGAGTCGACTCCTACACCCTGGTGCACGCCAATAACGGTGTGACCTGTGAAGCCTTACCGGTAGTGATTACCGCCAGGGACAGCGCTGGCAATGCGGTTGTGCCCGCCGCGGGCACAGTAGTGGACTTGCTGGCCGATCCGGTGCCGGATTCGGGAGATACTGCCTGGGTTGGTGATGGCACTTATGTTTTTTCAGGCTCGGAGAACAACTTTACCGCCTTTCTGCGTCAACTCAGCCCGGCTGAGGTGGGGTTGTCGGTGACCGATGGCACAGCTTCCGGCAGCTCCGGCCCGGTGAACTTTGCTGATACCGGGCTGGTGTTTTACGGGGATCGCTCCGGTGGGCCTCTGCCCAATCAGGTGGCCGGCACCGAAGACCTCAATCCGGTCATTCGTGCGGTGCGCACCGATGATGAAACCGGCTCCTGCGAGGCGCGAGTGGACAACCAGACCCGTACGGTGCAGCTGGGCTATGAGTGTATCAACCCCGGCAGTTGCCGTGCGGGCCAAACCCTTAGCCTGGCATCAACCTTCATTCAGGCGAACAATGCCGGTGCAGGTCCGGCCTACTCGCCCGTCTCTCTCGGCTTTGATGACGAAGGCTACGCGGACATTCCGCTGGAGTACTCCGACGTGGGTGATATTCGCCTCTGGGCACAGTTGAGTTTGCCAGAAGAGGGCGAGCAACCGGCGGTGGACCTGGTCGGTCAGAGTAATCGCTTTATCGTCAAACCCCACACCTTGGTCGTGACCGACGTGCAGGGCGCTGCGGGGCAATCCAATCCCGGCGGTACGGGGTCCGGAGCTGGTTTCGTGGCGTCGGGAGAGCCGTTCTCAGTGCGGGTCGAAGCCCGGAATAGCAATGGCGCACTGACTCCCAACTTCGGCAATGAATCGCCAGCACAGAGCGTCCGTCTTGAACTGAGTGAATTGGTTTACCCCTCGGGCGGCAGCCTCGGAAACCTGGGCGGTGCAGGGAGTCTGACTCGCGAAGATAACGGCGTAGCGCTTGGCGATGGGGTGAGCTGGGATAATGTGGGCACCATTACTCTGGAACCCCGCTTGGTCGGTGACGATTATCTCGGTGTGGGCGACTTGGTGGAAGTGACCGAAAGTGATCCCGTGGGCCGGTTTTATCCATACGACTATACGCTGAATGGAAGCACCGTCAGCGATGCCTGCGGATCCTTCAGCTATATGCATCAGGCTGCGATCGACCTGTCCTATACCGTCAGTGCCCGCAACCTGAATGGCGCTGTGGTAAGCAACTACGACGATACCACTCTGGCGTATGCGGGCACCGCGAACCCTGGCTACGTCGCCGAAAACGATGACGCCGCCAATGGCAGCGAATTAAGCGGGAGGGTTCAGGCGGAGAACGAGGCCGGCTGGAGCGGCGGGGTACTTACAGTAACTGATTCTAGCGCCGCTTTTCTAAGAGCATCCAATACACTCCCGGATGGTCCCAGGGCGGACTTGCAATGGGGTTTGACCCTGATGGATTCACTGGATGGCCGTCCAATGGTAGACCTGGACATGAATGCCAACACCAGCGGTGACTGCGCAGCAGCGGGAAACTGCAGCGCAGTCGCTCTGGGTGATCCGCTCAACCTGCGCTTTGGCCGGCTCCGTTTGAATGATGCCTTTGGCCCCGAAGTCGTTGACCTGCCAGTGCCTTTTTATACCGAATACTGGAACGGTTCAGAATTTGTCCGCAACGTCGATGACAGCTGCACCCGCATCCCCCGGGAAGCGATAACCTATCAGCCGACCGGCAATCTGGTGGACGACAGTAACCGCACGGTTCCTGTTGGCGGCGGCAGCACCACGGGTCAATACGCCAGTCTCGACGGGGTGGGGGTCAACTTCAGTAGCAGTGATTCCGATCACTACTTCACCGCACCGGGGGAGGGCAATACCGGTTCGTTCGATATCGAGCTTGACCTGACCAACCGCCCTTGGCTGCGCTTCGACTGGAATCAGGACGGTGATTTTCTGAACGATATTCAGATGCCGCCGGCGAACATCGGTTTTGGTTCTTACCGGGGGCACGATCGAATCATTTATTGGCGAGAGGTTCTGGAGTAGGGCGTGCTGAGCTTTAAGGTTTTCGGTGGATGACGCGCTTCGCGCTCCGAGACGTCGGACCGATCCACCCTACGGGTGCTGAAGTTCAAATGTGGCACCGAGGTATCAGCGAGGAACACCTATTGCAGACTCTCGGAGGCATGGATGCCGACGAGAAGCCCCCAAGGATGGGTTCACGGCGGGTCTGCAATAGGTGTTCCTCGCTGATACCGGAGCGTGACGAATGCACCGATAAGGCTTTGTAAGTGATACTACATGGGTATCCTACGGTTGGTCCTCTTCCAGACGGATATCAATCGCCAACTGATCCGCAATGGAATCCAGATCATCGTGTAGCTCGTCCATATCCACCGACTCCGGAACCTCAATTACTCCGTTGGCCTGAAACAGTGGCTCGCCGGACCAGGGCATACTGGAATAATCGGTTTCCAACTCGCCCATATTGATGCTGCGCTCGGCGAACGCCTGGGCGATTTCCAACACGATACCGGCTCGATCCGGCCCCGCCACGGTAAAGCGGAAGGCGCGGAAGGGCGCGCGCTCGGTGGCTTGTGCGGATTCCACCACCAGCTTCAGCCCCTGTCCGCCCAGCGCCTGCAGGGCGGCGGTCAAGGGTTCGCGCTGCGCTTCGGGCACCGCAACCTGTACAATACCCGCAAACTTGCCGGCCAGGTGCGATAGGCGACTTTCCAGCCAATTGCCCTCGTGCTGCTGGATAATCTGCGCCAGTCGCTCCACAATGCCCGGCTTGTCGTCACTGATCAGCGTCAAAATCAAATAGTGTTGCATCGTTGTCATCCACTTCAGAGTTGTTATGCCACCATTGTGGCGCAACCCCGGAAAAAAGTCATTGTGAAGCCATGATCATTCCCCATCAGCAAGTATCCGCCGACGCCCTGCGAGGCCTTATTGAAGAGTTCATCACGCGTGAGGGCACCGACTACGGCTGGGAGGAAACCAGCCTGGAGCGAAAGGTACAGCAGGTACAAGCCCAGATTGAGCGGGGCGATGTGGTGATCGTGTTCGACCCCGCCACCGAAACCGTCAGCCTGCTTCCGGAGCGGGATGCCCGGGAGCTCGGGGATGACTGATTGGCTGAAAAATACCCCGCCGAACCCGTCGGCCCGCTTGCTGCTGGCCCACGGGGCGGGCGCGCCCATGGACAGTGACTTCATGAACGCCATGGCCGAGGGGCTCTGTGCCCGGGGCGTTGACGTCTGGCGGTTTGAGTTTCCCTATATGGCCGAGCGGCGGACCGCGGGCAAAAAAAAACCGCCCAACCGACAGCCCGAACTGTTGGAAAGCTGGCGAATGGCTATTGCGTCGGCGCAAGCAACGGCGCTTCCCCTACTGGTGGGCGGCAAGTCCTTGGGAGGACGGATGGCCAGCCTGGTGGCGCATGAGCCCGGGGTCTCGGGGCTGGTTTGCCTGGGCTACCCCTTTCATCCGGTGGGTAAGCCGGACAAGACCCGTCTGGGGCCCTTACAGGCGGTTCAGGTAACGACCCTGATAGTGCAGGGTACTCGCGATGCGCTGGGTAATCGGGACGAGGTCCGGGCTTATGATCTACCGGCGACCCTGAACTGGCTCTGGCTGGACGATGGTGACCACGACTTCAAACCGCGAGTGAAGTCCGGGTTCCGTCAGCAACAACATTGGCAGTCGGCGATCGAAGGTATCGTCGACTGGATCGATCAACACTGGGGAGATCGCCCGTGAACCATCTGTTTTTACACTGTCGGCCCGGTTTTGAAAAAGAGTGCGCGGCAGAAATCCAGGAGCTGGCGACCGCCGCCGGTGTGTACGGGTTTATCAAAACCCGCGAAGGGCAGGCCTATGTGATCTACGTGACCCATGAGCCCGACGGTGCGCAGAGGCTGGTGGGGCAACTGCATTTTATGGATCTGGTGTTTGCCCGGCAGTGGTTCGTGACCACTGCGCCGCTGGCCAACCTGCCCCCGGGGGATCGGGTCGGGCCGCTGGTGGAAGCGGCCCAGGCGCTTCCCGCCGCCCGCTCCCTGGTAGTGGAAACACCCGATACCAATGAGGGTAAAGAGCTGTCGACGCTCGGTAAAAAGCTGACCTCACCCTTGATGGCCGCCCTGAAAAAGCAGCGCCTGGTGGACCCCAAGAGCCGTTGGCACTGGCATCTGCTGGTACTGTCCGGCCAGTGTATGTACCTCGGCGTCAGCCCGGTGGACAACCGCGCCGCCTGGCCCATGGGAATTCCCCGCCTGCGTCAGCCCAGAGAGGCCCCGAGCCGGGCCACGTTGAAATTGGAAGAAGCCTGGCATCACTTCATCCCAGAGTACGAGTGGGATGTTCGCCTCGCCGGCGGGCTTAGAGCGGTGGATCTCGGGGCGGCGCCGGGGGGCTGGACCTGGCAATTGGTGCGCCGGGGCATGTTTGTCGATGCGGTGGACAATGGCCCCATGGCGGAGTCACTGATGGAGTCCGGCCAAGTCACTCATCATCGGGAAGACGGTTTTGTCTATCAGCCGAAAAAGTCGGTGGATTGGCTGGTCTGTGATATTGCCGACAAGCCGGCACGGGTGGCGAATATGATTGCGCTCTGGGTCAGCCAGGGTTGGTGTCGGGAGGCGGTATTCAATCTGAAGCTGCCCATGAAGCAGCGCTATGCCGAAGTGGCGCGCTTGCGGGAGCGAATCGAGCAGCAGTGTGAAGCGGCGGGGCTGGATGTGGCGCTGGCGTTCAAGCAGCTGTATCACGACCGCGAAGAAGTGACCGGCCACATCATGCGGTTGCGCTGATTGTGCGCCTTGCTAGACGGGATTCTTGTCCAGCAAGGTGATTTTTTCAAAGTCCGCGAGCGTCGGATTTAGCTGGTTCATGACCTCGTGACGCTCGTCGCTGTAATACCAGCGTTTCCAGTCGTGCAGGGAGCGCCACTTGGACAGCAGGTAGTGGTGGTTGGGCCGCTGCAAGTCCCGCAGGGTTTCACCGCTGAGAAATCCTTCGGCCTGATAAGCGGATTTGAGCGCTTTGCGCGCGGCCATTTCGTAGGTACTTTCCATTCCGTCGGCAATGTGGCGTTCAACGAGCACGTAGATCATGAATGATTCCGGCTAATGAAAATAAAGGCGTTAAAAGCGCTATTCTAGCGCCCGCGCCCGGGAATGCAAAGCGCGCGTCAATGCCACTGGCTGGGCGGACTTTCGTTGCGCTGCAGAATCCACTCCGCCAGCGCGACCCATTCATCCAGCAGCTCATGCAATAACGCGACGCGCTCGGGGTGGCGTTGATGGTCGTGCAACGCCTGTTGCCCCAGAGCCGTCAGCGCTGCGAGTATTTCTCCAACCGTTTGCGCGTGGAGGTTGCTGAGCAATTGGCGATTGAGTGCGGCGCTGGTGATTTCTGCGGTGGTTGGGGCCGGCGCTGAGGGGAGAGACCTCAACGCCTGCTGTATGGCTTGCGCAAGATTCGGGTTATCATGGCGCAGTAGATGAGAGGTGATGGCCAGAGCAGTGGGCGTTAAAGCACTATGTGCAGTATGGCGATTGGGTGACGGCATAAAGACTACCCCTGTAAAACTCGACGCCTCGGTTCGCTGAAACAGCGCTTCGCTCCTGCGGGCGGATCTCCTACTTCAAGTCTAGCAACGAAGTATGTGCTTTACCGGCAAAAGCCGAAAATTTCGTCTTGATGATAACGGGAAGGGTCGATGTCTGATCACAAAGAACGTCCGGGGACCATTCACAAAGCGTTGGACGCCCGGGGCCTGGTATGCCCGGAACCGGTCATGTTGTTGCATCGGGCGGTGCGTGAGGTCGCGGCGGGTGAGGTGATCGAGATGATTGCCACCGATCCATCCACGGAGCGGGACGTGCCCAAGTTCTGTCTGTTTCTCGGGCACGAGTTGGTGCTGGAAGAAAGCGAAGGGGAAGAGTACCGGTATTACATCCGCAAGAGTGGCTGACTCAGGTAGGTCGGGTTAGCGCGCCAGCGCGTAACCCGACAAGATCCACTCAAGTCGTCTTGAATCAATACCCATCAACCAACAACGAAATTGCCGCCAAAGCCTCCGGATCTTCCGCCTTGATCTTGTTGGCGATCTGGTGCTGGAAAAAGTACCGGAATTGATCGCTCTGCTGGGCCGGATACAGGCAGGCATCGCCCGGCAGGACCGGGGTGCTCACGATCTTGTTCATGTCGGTGAGCATGCCGTAAATGCTGCCGTCATGCTGCAGACGCCAGCTGATGACTTCAACCAGGTTCAGTTTGTTGGTTTCTTCGGTGGCGAGCACTGCGTGGGTGCCAATGGTATCCGGCAACTCCTGAACGACATCGTCGTCGTTCTCACATTGGAGCTCGTAATACTCCGCCGCCGTTTCCAGTTCGACCACCTTGTGGATGGGGGCGTCGAAGAAGACATCATCAATGCCCGGATCGTAATACCCTTCCCACTGGCCGTTGAGCGGGTCGCAGATGTCCGGGCAAGCCACGATATCATTGAGCCAGGGCACCAGACCCACCACCTCGCCATTGGCGCGCAGACCCCAGCACAGGATTTTCAGGCTGAACAGACGATCGTCGCTGGTATCGTTGGAATACAGCATTTCCAGGCCGTCCAATTCCGGGGCCAGGCGGACAAAGCGCTGATCGTGCAGCTCGGAGAGAGACTTTCCTGTGAAGAGATCAACCACATTTTCCGTGTTGTGGCGCGACTGTGAGGTCTTCATAATACACCTCCCGGCTGAGGCTGGGGCTAACGACGCTAGCCCAGGAGACACCGATGGTGAAAGACTGGTTCCCGAGCACAGCTCGAGCCTTTTTCATAACCATCTGTCACTAAAGTATAGGTTATAACCCGAAAGCACAACACCTAGTAGTAAAAATCTTTCCGCACACCAGAGCCTGCAGGCCCGAGTGTGCCTGAGGAGTTGCATGTTGACCGATGTTGGCGACACCAGCCGGCACGATTGCCGAGATTTGATTCAGCTGTTCGACCAGACCTTCAGTGAAAGCCACGCCACGCGCCTCTGTGGCGGTGCCGAGGAGCCCCTGTACGCCCCCGGCGAGCCGCACCGCATCTGGTTTACGCGCAATTACTACGCCAGCGCGCTGCACGAGGTGGCGCACTGGTGTGTCGCCGGTCCGGCACGCCGTCTGAAAGAGGATTATGGCTATTGGTACGCGCCGGATGGCCGTACGGAGGCCCAGCAGGCGGAGTTCGAGCGGGTGGAGGTGCGCCCCCAGGCCCTGGAGTGGTTGTTCTCCCGAGCGGCGGGCTGGCGTTTTCGTCCCAGCGCCGACAACCTGGCGGCGGGGCTCGGCCCGAGCGATTCGTTCAAGCGCGCGATTCATCAGCAGGTGCAGCGTTTCTGCCGGGAGGGCGTCAGCCGCCGGGTCCATGCCTTTCTGGCGGCATTGGTCGCCTTCTATGGCACCGCCGAGAATGTCGAGTCCCTGTTGGTTGAAACCCGGTTTGCCTGGGAGGATGTGGCATGACGCCGTCCCCGATCTGCCTGGTTGACGCTTCAATCTACATTTTCCGGTATTATTTCTCCCTGCCCGACAACTGGTCGAGCCGGGAGCACGGTTACGGCACGGGTGCCGTGTACGGCTACAGCACCTTTCTGATGCGGCTGATCGAACAGACCCGCCCGACCCACCTCGCCGCCTGTTACGACGAGAGCCTGGGTCAGTGCTTCCGCAACGACCTCTACCCGGACTACAAAGCCAGCCGGGCCCACCCGGATGAGGCCCTGGCGTTTCAGTTGGCCGCCTGCCGACGTTTTGGCGAAATTCTGGGGATCGCCAGCTTCGCCAGCCAGACCCACGAGGCGGATGATCTGATCGGCTCCCTGGCCCGAACCATGCGCGCCAGCCCCCGGCCACTGGCAATCCTGACCCGGGACAAGGACCTTGGCCAGCTGTTGTGTCGGCCCCAGGATTATCTGTGGGACCACGGGGCGGATCAGCGATCTTACGCGCCGGATGTTGAACGAAAACTCGGCGTCCGGCCGGATCAGTTGGTGGATTACTTGGCGTTGGTGGGGGACAGTATCGACGATATCCCGGGTGTTCCGGGGGTAGGCCCCAAGACAGCGAGCGCGCTGTTGGCTCATTTTGGTAATCTGGATGAGCTGTGGGCGAACCGGGAGACCGTCGCAACCTTGCCCATCCGGGGGGCGAAGTCTCTGGCGGCGAAGTTGGAGGCGAACTGGGAGCAGGTGGAGATTTCCCGCCAGTTGGCCAAAATTGTGGACGATCTGCCGTTAGACGTTACGCTCTCAGATCTGACCTTCGGGCCGGTCGATTGGTGGGCAATGGAGGAATTCGCCGACGAAATGGGCTTTGGGGAAGGGTTTCTGGCTCGGGCTCGACGGGTACTCGAAGATTTCTGACCAAACTCCGCGTAGGGCGGGTAAGCGAAGCGCACCCGCCGTTTATGGGTACTCTGCATTGTTTTACTGGGGACCGGATTTAGGTGGTTTTGGTACTTCGCATAGTTGTGCTGCGGGAGGGTAGGAGTTAACTGCACGGGCGCTGGAGATAGTGCGTTTTTAAAGGTCGCTATCTCCACCAAAGTCAACTCTCGCTACGGCGGAGGTTGGGCATACCCCTGTGAGACCATTACCCGCCTGGACGGCGGGTAATGAGCCTACATGGATGTATTCACGGCGTGTCTCACAGGGGTATGCCCAACCGCAGCGGTACAATCCGAAGTGCCAGATACCGCCCAATATTGGTGATCAACAAACAACTGGATTATTGAATGCGAATCGTAGCTGATGAAAACATCCCCCTGGTCAATGAATGCTTTGGGGAAATGGGGGAGGTTGTTCGCCTGCCCGGGCGGGATATGACCAATGCCGACCTGCAAGGTGCCGACGCGCTGCTTGTGCGTTCGGTTACCCAAGTCAACGAAACCCTGCTCCACAACACCCCCGTGCGGTTTGTGGGCACTTGCACCATTGGCGTCGATCACCTCGATATCGACTACCTGGAGCGGCAGGGTATCACCTGGTCCAGCGCGCCCGGGTGTAATGCCAACTCCGTGGTTGAGTACGTCTATGCGGCGCTGGCGCACCTGGATGTTGACTGGCTCGGCAAGCGCGTTGGCATTATCGGGTGCGGTAATGTCGGCGGGAGGCTTTACCAGCGCCTGAAAGCCCAGGGGGTGGAGTGTCGAGTGTACGACCCGTTTCTCTCCACTGAACAGATTCCCGACCTGACCTCGCTAGAGACCGTGTTCGAAAGTGATGTGGTGTGCATGCACACCCCCTTGACCCGGTCCGGTTCACACCCGAGTTTTCACCTTATTGGCACCGAAGAGCTCAAGCAACTGCGCCCGGGGGCGGTGCTGCTCAATGCTGGCCGGGGTGCAGTCATCGACAATCAGGCGCTGCTTGCCCACCTGGAGGCCGGAGCGGACCTGCGGGTGGTGCTGGATGTATGGGAGCCGGAGCCGGATATCTCCCGCCCCTTGTTGGCACGGGTCGAGCTGGGTAGCCCCCATATTGCCGGGTACAGCTACGACGGCAAGATGCAGGGCACTTTCATGATTTACGAGGCCCTTTGCCGTCACTTGGGCCGCGCGCCGGATAAAGTGTTGGATGCCTTGCGTCCGGCGGTGGCGGACCCGGAGCGGACGCTGGCGGGAGGTGATGTCTGGTCGGCGTTGAAAACGCTGATTCCCCAAGTGTACGCCATCGCCGAGGATGACCAGCGCCTGCGGGCGTTGGCGGACCGGGCGGAGCGTGGTGAGGCGGATTTCGCCAAGGGGTTTGATCAGCTGCGCAAGCAGTATCCCAAGCGGCGGGAGTTCAATAATTATCGGGTGTCGGAGGCATCAGATGAGGCGCGAGCGCGGTTGAACGAGCTCGGTTTCAAGTAGGGGACCCCTGTGGTACCGAGCTTGGGTTGCGGCGGATGCGCTTCGCTCCGAGGCGTCGGACCGATCCTCCCTACGCAAGCTATGGAGCCAGATGTAGGGCGGCATAAGCGCGAAGCGCGCATCCGCCGTAACCGACGACGACCGTGCCGCATCCGCCGTAAAACGCATTACGGATGATGCCGCGACTGCCGAAACAACTCCAGCATCACCTGCTCAATCGCCGTCGACGAGCCGTGCTTGAGCACATCCCGCAATAACTGTACCCCATTGTCGGCGCGGGCCGCGGCCTGCACACCATCGCTGGGGTTGGTATCTGAGTCGGGCGCGTCCGAGTCGTGGGGCAGGGCCTCAAAGCCCACCACATCGTGTACCGGCAGGGGGCTCGCCAAAAGGGTGAAGCCTCGCTGGGTCAACACCGCCTGATCAATGGCTTCCTGGCGCACCAGCGTTTCGTAACGCAGGTAGCCGGTCTGGGCCAGCCAGAGCATGGTGGACAGGCAGCTCTGGTGGCGTGGGCTGTGCAGGCCAAACTCATCCGGCGTATCTGGCCCGGCAATGTCTTCCACAAACAGCATGGTCGGGCGAGGGAACTGGTTGTACAGCTGAACCAGAATCCGCGCCGCATCTTTGTAGAAGTCCGCGATGTGAATATCCGCCATAACGTCTGCTGCCTTCCCTGAGTGCTACTGAGAATAATGTTCCAGAAATCGGCCCAGGCGCTGAATGGCCTTGGTCAGATCGTCCTCCCGGGGCAGGAACACAATGCGCAGGTGGTCCCGGTCCGGCCAGTTGAATGCCGTGCCTTGAACCAGTAGCACCTTCTCCTGAATCAGGAAGTCCAGCACCATCTGCTGGTCGTCCTTGATCTTGTAGCGGTTCAGGTCCAGCTTCGGGAACAGGTAGAGCGCGCCCTTGGGCTTGACGCAGCTCATACCGGGAATTTCGTCAATGGCCTTCATGGCCGCATCGCGCTGATCCCGCAGGCGCCCGCCCGGAATGATCAATTCGTTGATGCTCTGGTAGCCACCCAGTGCGGTCTGCACAGCGTACATGGCAGGCACATTGGCGCACAGGCGCATGGAGGACAGCATCTCCAGGCCCTCGATATACCCTTTGGCCTTGTGCTTTGCACCGCTGACGGTCATCCAGCCGGAGCGGAAACCGGCCAGGCGATAACATTTGGACAGGCCGTTAAAACTCACACACAAGACATCCTGAGCCAAACGTGCCAAGGGTACGAACTCGGCGTCGTCGTACAGAATCTTGCTGTAGATTTCATCGGCGTAAATGATCAGGTTGTGCTCCCGGGCGAGCTGCACAATCTGCTCGAGTACGTCCTGGCTGTACACCGCCCCGGTAGGGTTGTTGGGGTTGATTACCACTATGCCGCGAGTTCGGTCGGTAATCTTGCTGGCGATATCGGCGACGTCCGGGAACCAGTCGGACTGTTCATCGCACAGGTAGTGCACGGCTTTGCCACCGGCCAGGTTGACGGCGGCGGTCCACAGCGGGTAATCGGGGGCCGGTACGAGTACCTCATCACCATTGTTGAGCAACGCCTGCATGGCCATCACGATCAATTCGCTGACGCCGTTGCCCAGGAAAATGTCGTCGATATCGATGTTGGGAATGTCCAGCCGCTGGCTTTCCTGCATGATCGCCTTGCGCGCGGCGAACAGCCCGCGGGATTCGGTGTAACCTTCCGCATTGGGCAGGTTGTAGATGACGTCCTGGATGATTTCATCGGGCGCGGCAAAGCCGAACGGTGCCGGGTTGCCGATGTTCAGCTTGAGGATTCGGTGGCCTTCTTCTTCCAGCCGGTTGGCGTGCTCGAGAACCGGGCCGCGAATGTCGTAGCAGACCCCTTCGAGCTTGGTGGATTTATTGACGGTGCGCATCTACAGTATCTTGTCCATGGGGGCGGGTGAAAAGTAAACTCTACGGTGGTTTAGACCGTACTATGACTGAATCATCCCGTCTCTTCCCAGCCCCTGTCAAGGAGCAGTCTTCATGAGTGACCTGAAAAATCGTAGCGAAGCCGAGTGGCGTGAGCAGTTGTCGCCGGAGCAATATAGAATCTGTCGGGAAAAAGGCACTGAGCCCCCGTTTACCGGTGAGTACTGGGATGTGTTCACGGAGGGTACCTATCGGTGTCGCGCTTGCGGTGAGCCGTTATTCGATTCAGATACCAAATTTGACGCCCATTGCGGTTGGCCGAGTTTCTACGCGCCCAAAACCGAAGAGGTGATCGAGGAGGCTTTTGATGGCAGCCACGGCATGCGTCGTACCGAGGTAATGTGTAAGAACTGCGGGAGTCACTTGGGGCACGTGTTCCCCGATGGCCCGGCGCCCACGGGTTTGCGCTACTGCATCAATTCGGCCTCCATCAAGCTAGATGAGGGGCAATAATCTGAAATGGGGCAGGGGCGGATCAATCGTACAGCTGTTTCTTTTTCCAGTCGCTTTCCTGTTCGAACTCTTCCCACTCTTTCTTTTCTTCCGGCGCGGGGCCTTCTTTGGTGGGCGAGGCGCCGGCGTCGGATTGTTGTTCCAACTGACTTTCCAGCTTCTTGATGATGCCGTTGATCTGGGCCAGTTGCTTCTGGAAGCCCTGTCCGCCTTTTTCCTGGGTCAGCATCTTGCGCGCAAGGTTATAGTAGTGGATGGCCAACCTGGGTTTACCGGCGGCCTGGGCCTGTCGGGCGGAGACCGCATGGGCATCCACGGAGACCAGCAGCGCCAGGCGCTTGACCTGGTCCTTATAGGTTTGTCCCTGAGCCTGACCGATATTGCCGCGTTCGGTCTGGTGGGCAATAAAGCGGTACAGCTCCTGTAGAAGCCGCTTGATCTCGACGGCTTGCTCAGCGGAGGCCGGACGAGGGCGCTCGGACGGGGTGCGGTGTTTGAGCGCTTCGAGCTCGCCGGAGTAGAAGGTGAAGTCCTCCATGTGCCCCGGCTCCCGAGGTTCCAGGCGGCTGAGTTGTTCGCAGGCATCGAGCAGGGCGCGATAAATGATCAGGGTCAGGTCTTTGGTCAGTAGGCCCTCGGGGAACCCGGAAACCATGTATTTGAAATTGCGCTGACGATGCTTGAGGGCAGTCAGTAGGCGTTGGCGTCGTTTTTTGCGTTTTTCCAGCGTCTGGGCAATGAAGGCGTACCCCACCAGCACAATGAGCAAGGCGAAAATAATGCTGGCAATTATTAAAGAGGACATAGGCCGCCGCTGTTATTGATTCGAAGTTTATCGGGTCGAATGGGGAATTTGGCGTAAAAACGGCAGTATAGCACTAATGATCGGGAGGGCTGAAAGAGGGGCGTCGCTAAGTGGTTGTTTTCCCGGTCGAATAATTCGAAAAAAGTGTTGACAGGTGCCGGTCCGCTCCCTAGAATGCGCTCCACTTTCTGAGGGTAATGCCACGGCATACAGCGCTCAGGGAGGTCCGGGTCCCCTTCGTCTAGAGGCCTAGGACACCGCCCTTTCACGGCGGTAACAGGGGTTCGAGTCCCCTAGGGGACGCCATTTTACGCAATGTGGCGGGAATAGCTCAGTTGGTAGAGCACAACCTTGCCAAGGTTGGGGTCGCGAGTTCGAGTCTCGTTTCCCGCTCCAAATCTTCAAAGAAAGCTGACTTCGGTCGGCTTTTTTTGTGTCTGGCCGTTGGGCACAGGAATCCGCCCGGGAAACGAGTCTCGTTTCACGAGCCACATTGTGCTGTCCTGCGGACAGCCCCTTCGGGCAGCCTTCGGCTGTGCAAACCGGCTTCCTGCCGGTTTGTCACTCGGCGCATTATGTTGTCCTGCGGACGGCCCCTGCGGGCGGCTTCGCCGTGCCAAAGCGCTCCCGGCGCTTTGGTCCCGCTCCAATGTGCCAAATTCCACCGGCGTGCCCTACATGGCGCCAAATTCCGCGGCGTTCACGGTTTGCGTAGGGCGGGTAAGGCCAAAGGCCGCACCCGCCGTCACTGAGTTGCTACCCCGTGTGTCGGGTTGATCCCGTAGACCCCGTAGGTCGGGTTAGCGCCCAGCGCGTAACCCGACACAAACCGCCGGGCGACCGCCCTCGTTAAAAAGACGGTTACATCCGAATCTGCTAAACTACGCGGCTTCCCGTGCCCGCTGGCACCCTGGCCGACTAATGCAGGCCAAACACCTTGGCCCGTTCGTGCTCATAGGAGAACTCCCGGCCCTCGGCAATGGCTTCGTGGCGGCGTTCGTCCAGAAGCTGGTACTTGGCGATCTCTTCATCCGGCATGTAATGCAGGCAGTCGCCGCCGAAGTACCA
>NZ_DFTP01000043.1:0-183 GCF_002381585.1 Marinimicrobium sp. UBA4209 | reverse complement strand
CCCCGGGCGGCGCTGAGTCATCGCCGCCCCCAAATGAATGAGTGAATCCGACATTATGACAGCTGCACTTTCGATTAGAAATCTCTCCAAAGTCTACGGGAGCGGCTTCCATGCCCTGAAGGGCATTTCCATGGAGGTCCAGCCCGGCGACTTTTTCGCGCTGCTGGGGCCCAACGGCGCCGG
>NZ_DFTP01000095.1:36636-46144 GCF_002381585.1 Marinimicrobium sp. UBA4209 | reverse complement strand
GTAGTCAGTTATAAGGTAGAAAAAAGAAAGGGGACCCTCATAACTCGGTAACTTGCTGTAACAGCAAGGTGCGAAGAACCGAGAGCATTGGAGGTGTCCCCTTATGCGCAAGTATAACTATCGTGCCCAAAATTTCCAGAAGGTGAACTGGGATCAACTGCGTGAGCAGACGGCGGGCGAGCGGTTGATTCTGGCGATTGATGTGGCCAAGAAGGACTTCTACGTGGCGCTGATGAAGCCGGACCGGACGGTTCTGAAGACCATCCGCTGGGAGCATCCGCAACAGAGCCCGGCCCTGCTGCGGGAACTGGCGAACCTCAAGGCTCAGCGCCTGGAGGCGGTCATGGAGCCGACCGGTACCTATGGCGACGCCTTGCGCTACCAGTTGAGAGCTCTGGGTGCCGAAATCTACCGGGTCAGCCCCAAGCGGGTGCACGACGCCGCTGAAGTGTATGACGGGGTCCCGAGCCTGCACGACGCCAAGGCGGCTTACCTGATCGGCCGGCTGCACCTGGATGGCATCAGTCAGCGCTGGCGCGAGCCGAGTGAAGCGCGTCGAGCTCTGCGAGCCTTACTGAATCGGCTGGAGCAGGTACAGGAGCGCCACCAGCGGGCACTGAATCGGCTCGAAGCGTTGTTGGCCCGGCACTGGCCGGAGGCGCTGTGCTGGCTGACATTGCAGAGCGCCAGCTTGCTGCACCTGCTGGCCGAGTACGGCGACCCGGTTCGGGTGACGGCACAGCCGGAGCAGGCGGACCGACTGCTGCGCCGAGTCGGTGGGCACATGCTTAAGACGTCCAAGCGCGAAGGCCTGCTGCGCAGTGCCGCCACGACCTTGGGCGTGCCGGTGGTCGAGACCGAACACGAACTCATCCGGGCCCTGGCCCAGGAGATGCTGGACACACGGGCGCAGTCCCGCGAGCTGGAGCGAGCGCTGTCCGAGCACGTCGAGCACACCCGGGAGCTGGCCTG
Organism: Marinimicrobium sp. UBA4209; assembly: GCF_002381585.1. Classification (NCBI taxonomy): domain Bacteria; kingdom Pseudomonadati; phylum Pseudomonadota; class Gammaproteobacteria; order Cellvibrionales; family Cellvibrionaceae; genus Marinimicrobium; species Marinimicrobium sp. UBA4209. The sequence goes on along the minus strand of NZ_DFTP01000095.1, from coordinate 45,172 downwards.
GATGGCCGAGGCACTGGGCCATAACAGCGCGGTGGTGCTTTACTGTGCCCTGGGTTCGGCCAATGACTACCCGCGTGCGGCCAGCTATCTGAAAGCGGCGGGGCTGAACCTCAAAGAGCGCTCCAGCGGCAAACACAAAGGGCAGCTGAAGCTGACCAAGCGAGGGCCCGGGGTGGTGCGCCACTACCTGTACTTCGCCGCCCTTCGCCTGATACGTCAATCAGGCCCGGCCAGAGCCTGGTATGACGCCAAGCTGGCCCGACACCGAGGCCCCAAGGGCAAACTGATCATCGCGCTGATGCGCAAGCTGGCCAAGGCGCTGTGGCATGTGGCTCAAGGCAAGCGGTTCGATCCGGCCAAGCTCTTTGCCGAGCCACCCCGGGCCGAAGTGGCATAAGCACCACCGAGTCGACCGATGAGGACGAACAGAGACGAGCAACAGGAGCGAGCAATGAGTTAATCCAGCCGTAACACGCTGGCAACGAGTCTTCCTTCGGGCTGACCTTCGATCCGACCTCTAGCCCAGTCTTGAGGCTCCTAAGTAGTCAAGAGGCAGCCCGCGGGATGATCCATGGAACGCGATACCCAAGGTAACTGAGTTGATGCCGCCAGGCGGACATCCGATGCGAGAGGTTCGGTTGACCCCATGGACGTTCATCCGGGAGGCCTTCGAGCTGGCACACAGGCTAAACACACGAGTACCACCGGCATGTGCGTCAACGACTCAGGCAATGCCAGCAGACTCGTGTGCCCAACAGGCAGGTAAAATGATTAAATAAAGGGACTTGACTGAGTTATGAGAGGTCGGATTAGGCCAAAGGCCGTAATCCGACAACCCCAAAGCGATCCCGTATTAAAGCGAATTCAGGAAGCTGAGCAAGTCCTGCTTATCCGAGGCAGACAACGCCTGATAAGCATTCTTCGCCGCCTGCCCTTCTCCACCGTGCCACAAAATCGCCTCCTCTACGGAGCGAGCGCGACCGTCGTGCAGATAGCTGTGCTCCGGCGTGCAGACCTCGTTACCCTGACCACCTGTGGGGTTTTCCACACCGCCGGTCACACAGGCCGACAGACCCAGGCCCCACAAAGGCGGCGTGCGCCACTCGGACCCAGTGGCTTCACCTTCGCCCAGATTATCCGCCAAACCCGGCCCCATATCGTGCAGCAACATGTCCGTATAGGGGTAAATGGTCTGATCGCGCAGCTCCGCCAACGGATGATACTCGCTGGTCTGGTAGCTGGGTGTATGGCATCCCGCACAGCCGACCGTATCGAACAGCTGTTCGCCATTCTGCACCGCCGGATCATCATAGTTGCGCTGCGGGCGAACACCCAGCAGGGCAATGTATTTCACCAGATCATCCAGATGCTCGTCGGCCAGTTCGCTGCCCGTACTGCCGCAGTCAGTCTGATTGGCCCCGCAATCCGGCTCGGGCAGCACCGAGGTCATCACACCCATATCGGTGTTGAAGGCGCTGGCCAACTGGTGTTTGACGCTAACGGTACCCGCTTTCCAACCAAAGCGTCCGAGTCGGGTATCGCCGGTTTCCGGGTCCAGCACACGGCTGGGGCGACCGGAAATACCATCACCATCCGCATCGTCCGGGTCGGCCTGAGCCAGAATCGCGGATTCGGGAATGGCCTCAAGCAGACCAATACCCACAAGATTGGGCGCGATACGCGCGGAGAATCGGTCGGGCACCGCACCGCTAAACTGGTAGTTGGGTGAGCGCAGGCCGTTCTCTTCGGTCCAGTAAGCGATGGACACGGTGCCCTCGCTGGTTGCACCGTCGCTCGTCTCCGACTGCAGAACCTGCCCGAGGTCCGGGTCCGGAGAGCCGTCATCCGCCGCAACCTTAAAGGACCACTTATCCAGCGGTTCGCCCACCGGCGCCGGGGCCGCCCGACCATTGCGCTCATGACAACCGGCACAGCTGTCGTTGATGTAGTGAGGCCCTGCCAGGCCCACCATGTCGTTGAAGACGGGATTTTCAATCGGACGCTCGTCGTGGCGACCATCGTCAAAGGAGGTATGCAATACCCGCCGACCACGAACGAAGGGTTGACCATTGTCATAGCCCAGGTTGGTCGCCATCTGCATAAAATGGTTGTCCGTTTCACCCGAGGTCATTTCGTGAATGGTGGTATCACCACCCAACCAGGCGTGCTCCGGGATTTTGAAGGAGTCTTTCACGCCACCGAACGGGGTGGAGCCACCGACGTCCCAAGGCACCAGCCCCTCGCCCACGATATAGAGGTAAGTGGTGCCGTAGTAGTTCGCACGGCCATTGGGCACGCTGGCATCCAGGAATTGGCTGATCTCAAACTCCAGTTTGTCGCCGACCTGAATCGGACGGCCTTCACGGCAGTTATGGCTGCGCTCTTTGTAGTAATTCAGGTTGTCGACCACCACCATGGTGCCGTTGTCGCAATACTCGGCCACGGTACCCACACCCCGATAGAACCAGCGATTTTCGGCCTCGGTATTACTGAGCATAAACTCGGTGCGCACATTCATCCGCACGGTATCGCCGCCCTTTGCGACCTCGTCAATGATTTCAATGGCCGCAGTACGATCCTCCCAGTAAAAGCTCAGATAATGATCGTAGGCCTGGAACTGATCTTCTTTGGCGTGACGGTCCCGGGCCCGATCCGCAAAGCGGGTAATCAGCGCGGTGTCGGTTTCGTACTGCACCACCGGCTCCAGGGTCGTGGTGGCGTCATACAGCGGCGTAATATCGCCAAGGCTGACCGATGAGCTGCTGGAACTGCTCTGGCTGACGCTGGAGCTTTCGGAGCTGCTCTGATCACTGCTTGAACTGGAGCTGCTTTCACTACTGCTTGAACTCGGCTCGCTGCTACTGGAGCTGCTCGAAGAGCTGCTGCTTCCCGTGCTGCCACTGAAGGTGTGGCTGATCCAACCGGTGCTGCGACCGACGCCGTCGGCAATCACCGTAAACGATGCGTTGACCACATCGCCGGGCAACAGGTTCGGCAGGTCGTAATACCAGCCATTGCTGTCCTGTTGCATCCGGACATTCTGCTGACCACCACCATTTACCGTGTAGTGGATGTCCACGATATCGCCCTCGCTGACGCGGGCTCGCAGGGTGGTGGCGTCCAGTTCCTGGAAACAACCGTCGGCACAGCCGGCAGGCGCGGTTTGGGGCTCACTGCCGTACACCTCCAGTTCCCAGATGGAGTAGCCCCACTGGTTCCCCTGGCTGCGGGATATCCCGAAAATACGGACGTAACGATACTCATCGCTCACCGCCACCGTGTCGGTGCGATGCCCGAAGGTGCCACCGGTGCGGGTCGCCAGGGTGCTCCAGTTGGTGCCGTCATTGGAGCCACGGATTTCGTAGGTGTCCGCATTAGCGGCTTCCCAGTGAATCGCCACGTCGGACAGGTCATAGGCCTGGCCGAGATCAACCGTCAGATAGGACGGATCCGTTTGTGCCGCCGAGGCCCAGCGTGTGTTCATATCGCCATCCACGGCGTTGCTTGCCGGCAGATCCGCCGTGCTCGCAGAAACAGAGGCGTTCCGGGCAAGTTCCGTGGTCTGGGCACTGAGCGATGTGCTCAGGAGCAGAAAAAGCAGGGCTCCCCCGAGGGTGAGGCGGTGTTTCAGACTGTAGAGACGCATAATGTGGACCTCGCGCATGGCTATTATTGGTTATGGGTCCCGCTTACCTTAATCCCGACCGGGGACATCGTCGTCCCACTTTATGGGCGGTCATGAAAGTGGCCTGTGCCACCGGGAGCCCCCAAAAAGCACCGCCACTCCAGGTAAAATAGTCAGTATTTTCAATTGGTTACAAAAAAGATATCAACTTCCTGGTCGGTATTGACACCTCCGCTTTTGTGGACGGGTTCTCGGTTCACCGCCGGGCGTATTGATCACCCCGGGCATTCTGTTTATTCTTTTTGCCAAAGCAATAACATCAAAGACGGTCAAACCCCGTATGGACGTACCGATTTTCAGCGTGAACGACACCGTTCTGGTGGTGGCCGTACTGGAGTGCCTGTTGCTGGGCGCTTTACTCCTGTTCATCACCCAAATCCCGCTAGCCCAACGTCTGTTCTTGTCGTTATTCCTGCTGTCGCTGGGCGTGGACTTCCTGGACACCCTGATCTACTGGGCAGAGCCGCTGAAAGCACGCTGGCTGAGCGACCACCTGTACACCTTCTACGTCCTGAAGCCGCTCGGGCTGATGGCCGCGCCCGCGCTGTATCTGTACGTAAACATCCGGGTTCTAAGAACCCGGAATTGCTCTATGCCCCCTATAAGGGGGCCAAAAGCCAGCCTTCTTAGAAGGCTGGCTGAGAGTTGTCCCAGTTCATTTCATCGGCGTAGGTTCATCTGGATCTGACGCTGCTCTTGCTTTTCCTGATACTTTACATACTTCCGTATCATCTCGGCATCGACTCCTACGGTGTCTACACAGTAGCCTTTGGCCCAGAAGTGATTTCCCCAGTACGGCTTCCGCTTCAAATACGGAAACCGGGTAAACACCCGTAGGGCACTTTTACCTTTGACGACACCTACCAGTTAGGAGATCGATACTTTTGGAGGTACTTTCACCAAAAGGTGCACATGATCCCCTTGCACATTCAGCTCCACAACCTGGCAACCCAGGCGAGCAGAGTACACCTGCACACAATTGTGCACTTCTTGACCAATTTGGCCTGTCAGCACCCGAAATCGGTACTTCGGAACCCAGACAATGTGGTACTGGCAATGCCAGATCACATGCGTTAACTTCTCGAAACGGCTCATGTTATATCCTTCTTCAAAGGGTTGACGTTGTGGGGACAACTCAACCCGGATATAACATGGGCCTACCTTTCGTAACAGGCCAAGCCTGTCACTCATGACCACGTCCTAAGGACGTGGGTTTTCACGTCAAACTAAAGTCGATGCTGTTTTCGGACTTCAACTGGTGTCGACGCCGACTCCTGCACTTCGCGCCCGCATTGCTGATCACCCTGCTTCTGCCCTTTTACCTTCTGGTGCGCGACGAGGGGTTTTTCGCCCGGGCGAGGTATGACTATGAGGTGCTGTTCCACGATCTCCCGTTTCAGCTGTACCTGTTCGTCAAATACGGCCTCTACTTTACTTACGGCTTGATCAGTTATCGGCTATTGGCGACCTACCATCGGCACCTGGAGCAGGGCTACTCCAACCTGAAAAGCGTGGACCCCTGGTGGCTCCGGCTGCTGGTGATCGGCTTTCTGGTTATCTGGAGTCTGTACCTGACGAGTTATCTGAGCCATCTGTTGTTTGAACATCGGGGAATGGCCAACCTGACCGGCGTGCTGGGCAACTACCTCAACGTTTTTTTCATCACATCACTGGTGGTGTACAGCCTGACCCAGTCGCAGACGTTTCGCGGGGTCTCCGAAGCGCCGGGGCTCAATAGCGTTGCAATCGGGAATGAAGATGAACAGGCGTCCCTGGCTCAATCGATCCACCAGGTAATGCGAGAGCAGCAGTTGTATCTGGACCCGGAGCTGAGCCTGGAGCGGCTGGCCAGTACCATGGGATTATCCAGCAAGCTGGTGTCCAGCATCATCAATCGTCGGCTGAACAAGAACTTTTTTGAGTATGTAAACGATTTTCGCACCGAACGGGCGAAATCCATCATTGCTTCCGAGGATGGGCCCGACTCCATGATGCAGGTGATGGAACAGTCGGGGTTCAACAGCAAATCCACCTTCAACCGCTGCTTCAAACGCGCCACCGGCATGACCCCCAGCGAGTACCGGGAAAACATTCGCCGCAGCCCCGTAGGTCGGATCGGTCCGACGTTTCGGAGCGAAGCGTAATCCGACAACCCCCGCTGACTTCAATCAACGCTGCAAATCATACTTCCGCATCTTCTCAACCAGGGTCGTGCGCCGAACACTCAACCGATCCGCAGCCCGGGCCACCACGCCACCGCAATCATTCAGGGCCTGCTGAATCAATTCCCGCTCCATGTTGTTGATGTACTCGCGCAGGTCGATGCCCTGCTCCGGCAACAGCGGCGTATCGTTCATGCTGACATAGCCCGCCTGGCCGTTCAGCGCCTCCTGCTCGGTGGCCACACCAAAATCTTCCTCCACCACGTCCACGTGGCGGTATTTGACGGGAAGATCCTGAACGCCCACCACGCCGTAAGGGTGCATGATTGCCATGCGCTCCACCAGGTTTGCCAGCTCGCGCACGTTGCCACTCCAGGGATGACGACACAGCGAGAGAATGGCAGCGGAATTGAAGCGGATGGAGCCGCGCTCCTCGCTTTCCAGACGGGAGATCAGTTCATTGATCAGCAGCGGGATATCTTCTGAGCGATCTTTCAGAGCGGGTAATTCAATGGGGAAAACGTTCAGTCGATAGAACAGATCCTCGCGGAACCGGTCTTCGCTGATCATGGTTTCGAGGTCCCGGTGGGTCGCGGCAATCACCCGCACGTCGATACTGGTAGTCTTATTACTGCCCACCCGCTCGAAACAGCGCTCCTGCAGAACCCGCAGAATCTTCACCTGCATATTCAGGGGCATATCCCCAATTTCATCCAGAAACAGAGTGCCCCCCTCCGCCAGCTCAAACCGACCGGCCCTGGCACTGATGGCACCGGTGAACGCTCCTTTTTCATGGCCAAACAGCTCGCTTTCCAACAGTTCGGCGGGAATGGCGCCGCAGTTTACGGGAACAAAGGGTTTGTCACGCCGGGGGGAGTTGTAGTGCAGATTGCGGGCCACCACTTCTTTACCGGTGCCCGACTCGCCGGTGATCAGCACCGACACGTCCTTATCCGCCACCTGGGCCATCATGTCGCGCACCTGTTGGATCTGGCGGCTGGTGCCCACCAGGCTGCGAAACAGGTGGACCGGACGGCGCGTAGGCTGGCGCCGGCTGGCCTGCTGAGCCTGGCGATAGAGCTGGGCGCGATGCAGCGTGTCCAGTAACTGGTTGTAGGCGGGGGGGACTGTCATGCTGGCGATGATCATCCGGGCCAGCTCGGGCGCGGCGGACTCGGGCAGCGTGCGCTCCTCCAGCATGATGACCGGCACGTCGTCCTGCCAGTCGCGGATGTCTTTCAGCTGGGACTCAAGCTCCCGGGGCTTGGGAGTTTCGCCCAGAAACACCGCCATGACACCCCGCTCATCGGCATCGTCAGCGTCCTCGTGGGCGGCTTGCCAGCCGGCCCACCCGGTGGTGCTGACCGTTTTCCCCAGGAACTCCAGAATGACTCCGAGCTCCCTGCGCCGTTGTTCATTATCATCGACAATCAGAACATTGGTGTTACGCCACATGCGAGTTGGCCCTTTATCCATTTTTCTAAACCGCTAGCCTTGTTAAACCAATAGCCGACGCCTCGACCGGAGTCAAATAATTGTCGATTCAGGACAGACGTCGGAAAACCGGGCGCCCCCAAGACAAGCGCCCGAAGAATGTGAAATGTGTCACATTATTGGGGATTCTGGCAGGGATAGCCGCCGGGAGCAATCCCAAAACGGCCAAATTGACAAAAAAATGACGCAGAAAACGTCAAGAAGAAGAACAGCACCAACCTCCGCGTACTCCGCGCGCTTCACGTACTCCACGCGCTCCGCGTAGGGCGGATAAGGCCGGAGGCCGCATCCGCCGTAACCCAATGTAACGCACCCTCGCAACCCAATGGGCCCGCCCCACTCACAACGCCAGCTTCAAAACCTCCTCCTGGCACTGCTCAATCAAATTCGCATAAACACCCTTCAACTCACTCAATGCCCGGACCAGGGCCGTCCCATCGCCACCGTTGGCCGCGATCACCCGCTCAACCAACCCGGCACAGGCCCGATCCAGCTCACGGACCGTCCACCAATCCTCAGCCCGAAGGGCCTGCACCAGCTCATTACGCAACTGGCGCACCTGCTCTACCCCGGCTTCCCCATGGTAATCGGGGTTGGGAACCGCTGACAGCGCCATGATTATCGGGCCTGATCGGCAATACCATCCCAGGCGGACTTGAGCTCGCCCAGCAGGCGGCCGCACTCGTCCAGCCGCTCCAGACTGTTCTTGTAGTTGGCTTCGGTCAGAGCGCGGATGATGTAATCGTAGAGGTCATCCAGATTTTCCGAGAGCTGGCCGCCTTCCTTATCACTCAGGCTGCCCTGCAGGCCCGCCACAATGTTGATGGCCTTGCCGATCAGCTCGCCTTTGCGGGCCACCTGATTCTGCTGCATCGCACCCTTGGCCTGAGCGATACGCTCCAGGGCCCCTTCGAACAACATCTGGATCAGGCGGTGGGGAGAGGCGTCCATGGCGCTGGACTGTACTTTCATGGAAGAGTAATTCTGTGCCGCACGAGCGTAGGCGTTCATACCGGTTCCCCGTTCTTGGTTGTCGTCATCATCGGTGGTTTTTACCATCGGACTAACCTTTATTGCGGCTGTGGAGGGGGAAACTTTAGCTGATTTTGGTGGGTGTTTTCGAGTTCAGCAACGGCGGATGCGCGCTGCGCGCTTATCCGCCCTACGCGACCCCGTGCTATCCGTAGGGCGGATA
>NZ_DFTP01000095.1:35375-36545 GCF_002381585.1 Marinimicrobium sp. UBA4209 | reverse complement strand
GGATAAGCGAAGCGCATCCGCCGGCAAACCAACGTAATACCCTCACCGTAAACTCCGCGCAATCTGCCCTACCCCAACGCAACACCCAAACCAAAACCAAACTCAACCACTTACCGCGGCGGCGCCGTAAACGGCAACCGGTCATTAATACCTTCCAAAAAGCTCCCGGTACTATTCAAACTCCGGACAATCCGTTCCATATTCAAAAACTGCGCCTCCAACCGCGCCCGATACGCCTCACTGCGCCGCTCCATGGCTTCGCGGGCTTCGGATACCTCAACTCGGTCGTCCTTCAAGGTGCTTTCCCGCTCGGAAATCAATCCGGAATTACGCACATAAGTATCCAGGGTCGACAACAACCCGGAACCAAAACCACGCGAGAAATTCACCGTCGCCGTGCTCGCGCCGTCGGCAATTTCCAAAGCCAAACCTTCCGCCGGCGAGCGCAAGGCACCACGCAAAATACGGCCATAACCAAAACCTTCTTCGCCATTGATGGTGCCGGCCACATCCAAACCGGTGGTGCCAGCGGCTTCACTCAAGCCCAAAGCACCCGCATTGGCGCCCACGCTGGTGATCGCCACGGAACTGTCACGTCCATAGGTGTTGGACTCAAATTTTAAGGCACCACCTTCCACCGTAACGTTCACCCGTGCGCCGCCCTCCCGCAGGTTTGAATCGGCGTTGATCAACGTCTGCAACTCGGTGGCCACGTCCTCCAGAGAGGCGTAACTTCCTTGAGGCAAACTGATCATCGCTGACTCGCGGCCATTCACTTCAATGGTAAAACTGTAATCGTCACTCGTGACATCGAGAGGCATGGTGGCGGGGTCGGCCGTCAGGAAACCACGGGTAGCATCCTGGGTAATTTCTACCTCGTAAGTCCCGGACTGAGTGCGGTTACCGAAGTTGCTGGGAGTGATCCGGGCGTTGGACGACTCCATGCTCGGCACAAACAGGTCCCGTATCGCTTCAAATTGACTGCTGAATACCGCACTGAAGTCCGTGTCTTCACCGTCATCGGCAAACTCCAGAGTGCCGTCCAGGCGGGTACGAATACCAATGCTGGCCAGACTGTCTATACCCTGATCCAACCCGGGCACCGCCGCGCTGATCTGCCCACGAACGGAGCGCATCAGATTACCCGCCAGGGAGTCATTATTCAGGCTG
>NZ_DFTP01000095.1:34308-35334 GCF_002381585.1 Marinimicrobium sp. UBA4209 | reverse complement strand
CCTGCCCGTCTTCATCGGTGTCGGTATCCCGCAGGCGCTGCATTTCGTTGACGAAGGTATTGTAGGCCTCGACAAAATCCCGAATGGCGGTTTCCGCCAGAGCCCGATCCTCACTGACGTTGATACTGATTTCCTGGGCCGGGTCGGCGTTCAAAATATCGAAGGTCATACCATCGATCACATCATCAATGGTATTGGTGGTGCGGGTAACCTCCAGGCCGTTCACACTCAGAATCGCGTCTTTACCCTCCTGCTGTTGAGTAAAGCCCTGTTCCACTTCGTTGTAATTGAACTGCGCCAGGCCCAGCGCACCGGCATCCTCGGTGGCGGTGATTTCCAGCTCCCGCTGAGCACCGGTAGGGCTTGTCAGCAGCAATTGATAGTTGCCCTCCTGCCCCACAATACTGGCCTGGACCCCGATATCCGCTTTGTTGATGGCATCTCGCAGGCCCGTCAGGCTGTTGTTACTGTCGTCGATTTCAATGCTGGCGCCTTCGGCAACCGGGGCAAGGGTAAAATTTCCGCTTCCATCCCAGTCCCCAAAACGCAAATTCAACGTACCAGTGCCCACTTCGTCATTCAGACTGGCAAAGGTGCCTGACGCTAACGACTGGGACTGCGCCACTTGGCTGACCCGCACACGGTAGTTACCCGGCACCGCGTCGGGGTTCAGCTCGTTGACGGCCATCAGGGAGTTGTCGGAAATGGAGGCCTGCTTGGCGTTAAAGGTGTCCTCATTGGCCAGGCCCTGAACGGCCGAGTCCAGATCGCTCACGGCGCTGCGCAGCAGGCCGTAACCGGATATCTGAGCGTCAATCCGCTGCTCGCGGGTTTCCAGCCGCTGCTCTTCTGGCGCCTGCTGCAGGCCCACCAGGTCATCCACCAGCTTGGAGGTGTTGACACCGCTGCCACCACCGATCCGGTTGATAATATCGCTGCCTATGCTTGCCATTGCGAACCTCTGATATTGATTTGCGGGACCAGGTCACGGCGTATAACCCAGAGCTCGCGTAGGGCGGATAAGCG
>NZ_DFTP01000095.1:33666-34276 GCF_002381585.1 Marinimicrobium sp. UBA4209 | reverse complement strand
GCGCGCATCCGCCGTAACCCAAAGCCGCCGTCAAAGCCCCGACAACCGGGACATACCGGCACCACACGGGTGCCCTACAACGCTATCGGCCGCTTTTGCACAAACTTTAACCGATAATAAACCCTTAAACTACAGATGCAAAAAAGGGGCCGTAAGGCCCCTCTTGATCACCAATATTGGTGTCCACTACGCTTGTTCACTGAAAAAGTGCACCGGCTCATCCGGCTGAAGGCTACGGGCGATATCCAAAAAAACCTCATTGGGAATCTGCCGAATCACCTCCTGGGTCTCGCGATCCAGCACCTTCACAATGGTTTCACCCAACTCCTCGTCAATGGAGAACCGCAGGTCCCGCTGGCTGGCTTGCAGATAATCGTTCATCTGGCTTACCGCCTCGCTCAGATCCTCCGCCAAAGCGGTTTGATCCTGTGCCGGGCTCTGCAACTCCACCACCGGCTGAGACGACGAAGAGGGCGGCAAATTCTTGCCCCCCTCAACCGCGTCCCGGCTGGTACCGGGTGAAACGGACCGAGCCGTGCCGCTTAAGGCATCGGACCGACCGTAGCTGTGGATATTGGTTACGTCACTCATGGTATTACCCTCGGTAAGG
>NZ_DFTP01000095.1:32119-33609 GCF_002381585.1 Marinimicrobium sp. UBA4209 | reverse complement strand
TCACTCAAGGCTACTCATCAGCACCTGAAGTGCTCCGCCGGTTACCCGGCGGAGACTCTCAGCTTACTGGAGCAGCTGCAGCACCTGCTGCGGACGGGCGTTGGCCTGAGCCAGCATGGCCTGGGAGGCCTGCTGCAGCACCTGCGCCTGACTCAACTTGGCGGTTTCCGCCGCAAAGTCGGCGTCCATAATCCTCGAACGGGCCGCGGAGGTCTTTTCGCTGACGTTGGACAGGTTGGAGATGGTGAAGTCCAAGCGGTTGTTGGCAGCACCCAGCTCGGCGCGGACATCGTTAATTTCTACCAGAGCGCGGTCGATGGTGTCGATGGCGTTTTGGGCACCTTCCTGGGTGGAAATATCTATGTTAGCGATGTTGTCACCAAAACTCTCTACAGTATTGGTCTCACGCAAGCCCGTATTAGCTAAACTCGCGGCGTTCGTTACGTCTCCATATTTAACCGAGATCTCGTCCCCTGAAACTGACTCGAGCTCAAGAACACCAGCAGAAGAAGAAGCCGTAACGCCTGTCTCAGCTGATTTTGCATTGATCGCGTCACGAATCAGGTCAGCGGTAGCGGCGCCGGCACCAGTTGCGCTCGTATCAGCTGTAACCGCACCAATCTCAATACCATTAATTATCAACGCTCCTTCATCGAGATCGTCTTCACTTCCATCCACAATTTCTGCGCCCTGGATAGTACCGGCGGCAAAACGAGAGTCGATGCCCAGCACATTAGCATCTGCTGCCGCTGCGTAATTAATAGTAATCCCACTGTTATCCGTTGATGTGAGGGCTAAACGCGGACCGTAGGTTGTTGCAGCAATTCCTGTTGTGCCTGGATCACTAATGGCAGCACCAAGAGAATCGACGTACGAAACCGCAATACTTGTTCCATCCTCGCTTGACAAAACTAAGCCACCGTCGTCAGAAAGGCTAGCGTCAATTTTACCGTCTGCGGACTGATTAATCTTGTTTACTAAAGCTTCCATACTGCCCGTGTTTGAGACCTCAAAGCTTGAAGTTACTCCGTCCGCGTTAACGAGATCAAATTTCATAATCTCATCAGCGCCGCTCAGTACACCCGTCACGGAGGATCCACTACTCCCTACAGTTTCAGTCACCGCTGTCGCACGCACGTTTGAAACACTATCGTTAATAACACCCAGAAGCTCACTCAAGTTTCCAGCAGCATTCAATTCGCTTGAGCGAACCGTCTGACCGTTGATTTCAATGTTGTCACTAAAAGGAGCCGTATCGCTTCCATAGTTGGCAGCGGTAATGTTCATAGCGACACCAACAATATCTCCACCTGCAGTACCACCAAGATTTTTGGCGTCCATAGTAGGCACTTCAAGGCTGATAATCTGACGGGACTGATCACCGACCTGGAGATCTACCTCACCCAGCGAGCCGTCCAGCAGTTTCTGGCCATTAAACGAAGTTTCAGCCGCAATACGGTTCATCTCTTCACGCAGCTGCTCCACTTCGG
>NZ_DFTP01000095.1:31498-31961 GCF_002381585.1 Marinimicrobium sp. UBA4209 | reverse complement strand
ATGGCGAGGCCGGCGGCGTCGTCTTTGGCGGAGTTGATGCGCTGGCCGGAAGACAGGCGCTCGGTGGCCTGGTCCAGAGCATTTCCTGACTGCATCAGCTGACGCTGTGAGTTCAGTGAAGCAACGTTGGTATTGATAACTAGAGCCATGATGGATCTCCTAAGTTGTTTAGTTCACAGGCTTTACCAGCCGTGGATCATTCGGACAGTGAAGCCCGGAACAGTCGGTCACCAGGTCTTCTGTAAAGGTTATCGACCCATCCCCGGGGAGCTTTAGGGTATTTTTGGATTTTTTGCGCCAAAGCCGCTTGATTTTTGATTTTCCTTTTAATTTCAGTGAGTTAAGAGTGTTACAACCCTCAAGTAGGTTGGATTAGCGAAGCGTAATCCAACAAATAACCCCCAAAATCCGGATATTCTGGCCCTGGTTGTCGGATTACGCGCTTCGCGCTAATCCGACCTAC
>NZ_DFTP01000095.1:30894-31360 GCF_002381585.1 Marinimicrobium sp. UBA4209 | reverse complement strand
AGTTTTTGGGAGGCAATATGCCAAAATCCAAGGATTCCACCCCATTTGACACGGGGTACAAACTGCTGTTCAGCAACCCCAGGATGGTTAAGGACCTGCTCGAAGGGTTCATCAAACCCGAATGGATCAACGAGCTGGACTTTGACACCTTAGAGCCGCTAAAGGCCAGCTTCGCCACCGATGACCTGCGCGAGCGCCACGATGACAGCATTTGGCGGGTGAAAATGGGGCCGGATTGGCTGTATCTTTACCTGTTGATCGAGTTTCAGTCGTCAGATGACTATTTTATGGCCTGTCGGATCATGACCTATGTGGGTCTGCTTTATCAGGACATCATTCGCCATGAGCCCCTGCGCAAGGGCCAGAAGCTACCGCCGGTGCTGCCTATCGTCCTCTATAGCGGCACACGCGACTGGACCGGGCCGATCAATATGGCGGATTTGGTACACCGGCCCCATCCGGGCCT
>NZ_DFTP01000095.1:30508-30823 GCF_002381585.1 Marinimicrobium sp. UBA4209 | reverse complement strand
CGGAGTTGAGCTACTGCCTGGTAGAGGAGCAGGATATTCCCGACCGTTTCAGTGATGCGTACCCCGACAACGTGCTGGGCCATGTGATCGGCCTGGGCTTCAGCCAGAGTACCCAGGAGCTGCACCACCGAGTAAAGCAGCTTACCGCCCTGCTCAGCGGCCCGAACAGCCGCCCTTTGCAGCGCTCGGTCGCTATTTGGCTAAACCGGCTGTTGAGAGTAAGATTTAGAGACGAAGCCATCCCGGAGCTTCAGAACCTGAACGAGGTAGATGCCATGTTGGCGGAAAAGCTGGACGATTGGACTGAACAGTGGA
>NZ_DFTP01000095.1:30159-30415 GCF_002381585.1 Marinimicrobium sp. UBA4209 | reverse complement strand
ACGTGAAGGCCGACAGCAAGAAGCGGCGGCGATGTTGCTACGCTTTTTAAGCAAGCGGTTTGGAGCGGTTGACGAGGCGACCAGGGAAAAGGTGGAAACTGCCCCTCTGGAGCAGCTCGAAGCCTGGGGTGACCGGGTGTTGGATGCGAACTCGCTTGACGACGTATTTTTGTCGTCTGGTGGCTGAGGGATGTAGACGGCACCACATAGAGGCCATTCGTGAATGCTGGGCAACGGCGGATGCGCGCCTTGCGGC
>NZ_DFTP01000095.1:0-30030 GCF_002381585.1 Marinimicrobium sp. UBA4209 | reverse complement strand
ACGGCGGATGCGCGCCTTGCGGCGCTTATCCGCCCTACGGATAGAAAGGCAATTTGCGCAGGGCGCAATCGGTCCGACCTTTCGAGGCGCGCAGATGGCGTTTTGACCTGGTTCACAAAACCCCGCCTGACCTCTTGCCCCCGCACATGCCCGGTGATAGTTTTCACCATCAGGAATCCACACCACAAGGAGCGATTATGGACCACCAACCCCCTATCCCACCCGAAACCCCATTCCTCCAGGAACCTTCAGCATGCTGAAGTCCTTATTGTTGGTCCTTCTGGCCCTTACCTCTGTGGGAGTTTGTGCGATGAGTCTTACCGATATCGGCAAAGTTTGCCTGTTTTCAGAAATGTCAGGGGTGCTGATGGCCAATGGGATGCCGGCGGCAAACGTCCGCCTGGTCCGAACGGCCAAGTGGCAATCAGAGCACCAGGATGAAACCACGACCGATGCCGACGGCCATTTTCACTTCCCGGAAATGACCGAGCGAACCGTCGCCAAGTTTCTACCGATGGAGTTTGTGGCTTCGCAAAGCCTGACAGCATTTTACGATAGCTCCGAAATCCAGATATGGCGCGGTATTAAACGAACATCGGAGCGTAATGCCGAGTCTCGCGGAACACCTCTCAATGTAACTTGTGAGCTTTTTGATGAGGAAAAGAGCATCACCGTGAACGGCGGACCAATTTTCAGTCGATGTAACTGGGATGTCAAACCGGACCCCTCTGAAGACTGGATATGGGAGAACGGTGTAGGTTCAGAGAAAGACTGACAAAAGGTATGCATTTAATACAAGGAGATGAGTATGCAAAACCCGCTAAGCCCAGCCCAAGCCGCTGTTCTCGCTCGAGACGTTTACTTGCTTTCAAAAGAATCATCCTACCGCGCCGGGCTCGAAGAATTTCAGCGACGCTATAAAAACATTTTCCAGTTTAACGATAACACTATGCTGACCGCCCAAACGGGAGGGCCCAGTTTTATAAAGTGCCGGACAGCGTTTGGGCTTTGCCTGACAGGTCGGGACCGTTTCGCAGGTCATTCGTTTCTGGTGTTCCGAGGCACCCACTACTTGGCCGATTGGCTGACCAACGCTAATTTCACTCTCGCTCGCTCCAGCAATAATCAGCCGGTACACGCCGGCTTTAGCGATGCGTTTAAATCCATTCGACCACAGCTATTGTCGCTAATGCCGAGCATTTCCGGTACCCAGATCCATTGCATTGGCCACAGTCTGGGCGGCGCGATCGCCAGCTTGTGCGCTGAATGGATCGAGTTGGCGTACCATAGAAAACCGTGCCTTTACACCTTCGGAGCGCCACGCGTGGGGTTACACGGCTTCGCCAGCACCCTGTCCAAAACATTAAGCTCGCCCAATATTTACCGGGTGTATCGCCGTTCAGACGTGGTGCCCTACGTCCCAATCTGGCCATTTCTTCACGCACCTTTGCAGGGCCAGACCTACCGACTCCCAGCGATCGGGACGATCCCAACCCTTCGCGACCACAGTATTGGCGAGTACGCCACCAGCATTGGCTCAAAAAACTGGCCGGTTCTGGCTGAGCCGAAAGGGTCAGGTTCGGACCGCGAAATTGAACATTGGTTATTAAGCAACCACCTGGTCAGTTTCAGCATTGATAGCCTCGAGTGGCTTGGGCGAGCACTGATTTATGTTCTAGAGCGCTGCATGGCTGGGGCGGCCCGCTTGCTGTCTGGCGCGGGATCGACGCAGTTGACGTTGCTGGATTCCATAGCAGTTATTCTGAACAAGGGCATCAAACTCGCTGACACCGTTTCTCGTTGGGTTCTATACCTGGTACGTAAAATCCTGATGCTGATTGGTCGGCCTGAAGTGGTGGAAAGTGCGGATATTAGCCGGACGTATTTGCGGCATATTCTGATGGAGCTGCAACACAAAGTGAACGCGTTGGTGCAGAGGGTGCTAAACCAGTCGTTAGTAAATGGACAAGCGGATTAGCAAACACGCGGACGTCCTCCGCACGGGTCCTTGGCCGTAGGGTGGCATAAGGGGCGCAAGCCCCGTCATCCACCGATTGGAGTCTGAAACGAAGCTGAGAATGGTGGATGACGGCCTTCGGCCTTATGCCACCCTACGCTGGACTTGGCAGGCCTGGGGTGATCGGGTGTTGGATGCGGGGCCGCGTGATGAGGTGTTTGCACTCGCTGGTAATTGAATGACGTTAGACGGCACCGCATGGGTGCCCTACACAGCTGACCAGCATCGTGGACTGTGATTCCCCGCAAAGGATGCCAACCACGTAGGGCACCCATGTGGTGCCGTTATTATAACGGCAAGACCTCAACCACCGCGGAATAGCTACCACGCCGCTGGCTTGCGGGCGGCGCGGCGTCGTCATCCTCGTATTCCACTTCCAGAAAGTACATGCCGGGCGCTTCAAAGGTTACGGTGACTTCACCCTTGGCATTTGTGGTGCCGGTGGTGGGCCGGGACTGATCGCGATATTTTTCCCCTTCCCTCACCAGGGTCAGGCTGGCGTTTTTTGCCGGTTGGCCGTCGAACAGAAAGCCGAACGTCACCGTCTCGCCAGTGTACAAGTCGTTCGGATGCAGTCCGGGTGCCCATTCTAGCCCTTGGCCGGTGGGTTTCAATACCGCGTCGGTGGGAGCCCCGGCGGTGACGAACACCTCGATGCGGTTTGCCGCGTCGGTGACCTGCAAGTCCGCAGCCTCTTGCGGAACCTGGTTGCGAAACTCCGCCTCTGTGCCGGTGCGCCCACGGCCGGGCCAGAAGTGGCGCTCGCCGTTTTCGTCGGTCCAGCGGGCGACCAGGGTGCGGCTCGCGCTGAACACCTTGTAGGTGCCCTCCTCTGTCAGGTTGAGGTCGAAGACGCTGCGGTACTTCAGGCGCTGGCCGTTTTGCAGCTCGATCTTGCTGGCTTCCGGGTTCCAGGCGGTCAGCCGTTCCAGTGGGTAGGCGTGATGGTCGGGATTGAAAATGCCGTTGGCAATCGCGGCATCAAAGGTGATCCATTCATTCTCGCCCGAGACGACCGTGGTGTTCGGTTTGATCCACAGGCGATGGGCTTGGGCCTGGGAGGCGAACAATGCCAGCGCAAGCAGGGTAGCAGTAAGCGTTCTGATCAGTTTCATTCGTTGGACTCCAATGTCAGGGTTATAGCGCCGAGCTCGTGCTCGCCCGCTTCGGTGGTGGAAAAAGATGTATCGGCCGGCAGAGTCAGAGGCAGCTCGACGGTTTCCCGGCCGCCCAGTTCACGGGCTGCTTCGACGACAATCGAGTAGCGCCCCGCCGGTAGTTGATTCAATCGCGTTCTGAAAGGCGTCAGGTCCACGGTGGTCTGCCCCGGTCGGCGGGTGGCTCCGGTAACACCGTCGATGGGAAGGTCCGCAAACCGGCCGCTGCGGCGCCACCATAGGCGCAGGTCCTTCAGCCATTTTTCGCCTTCCCGATTCGCCATTCGCAGGTCGTACCAGAGGGCGATGTCGAACACTGGCTTGCCCCGCTCGTCCGCCAACCAGATGGCAACGTAGGGTGCGTGATATTCGGCCACGGGCAGGCGCGGAATCTCCACCTGTAGTTGATCTTCGGCGCTGGCGTGCGCTGGAATGACCAGTAACAGAATGGGAATCAGAATGCCGGCCATGACCAATGGCCAGGTGGTTGTGCGTTTTTTGCTGTGCTTTTTCAAAAGAATGAGCCCCGTTATGGAAAACACGATACAGGCGACGGAAAACACATCGATGAACAGCCGCCATACCCAGCCGGTGTTCCGGCCTTTATGCAGGTCATTGAAGTAGGCAATCCAGCCCCGGTCGGTCACCTCCTGGTAGAAGGCCCCGGTTTCCCGGTCCACGGTGAACCAACGATCGCCTCCGGCGCGGGGAAAACTGGCATAGAATTCGTAGTCGCTCCAGGTCACCTCGGCCTCCGGGCGAATCCGGTCGCCGGTGGTATCGGCGTACCAGTGCACGAATGCACCCGGCAGCGGCTGGCCCTCTTCCAGCCGGACGAGCAACGCCTCCGGCACCTGGGCAGACTCGGTATGGACCTTGGCTTCACCGTCGATTTGCCCGGCGTGGTTGAGGGTGATGCCGGTGATGGCAAACAACATCATCCCTGCCAGGCAAATGGCGGAGCTGACCCAGTGCCAATTCCGCACGTTCCAAATTTTGCGGGTAAGCGACTGGGCCATTACAGGCTCCAGGCCAGGGACAGCCAGAGGCGTCGGCCGTCTTCCACATAGCCGTAGTCGTCCAGGTTGATCTCTTCATCGCCCAGGTTATAAATCCCAACACCCAGTTTGAGGCGTTCGGCCAACTGGTAGTTGCCGCCAAGGTCAATGGTGGTGTAGGACGGCGCAATCAAACTGTCCTGGGATGGCCCGGTAGTGGGCTGGCTTTCTTCGCCTCGGTAAATGACGCGCAGCCAACCGTTGAACGTGTCGGTCGGGCGCCAGGTAACCGAGGTCTGTACCATGTGCTTCGGTAGCTGATTCAGCGGGCTTCCGGCGTACTCCCCGGTTTTCTGTTCCGAGTCGGTATAGGTGTAGTTGCCACTCAGGGACCAGGCGTCGTTCAGGTCGGCGGAAGCGGTGATTTCAATACCCTGGGTAACCGCTTCGTCAATATTGATTCGCGTCGTAGGCAATGAACCGAACTGGTTGGGGCCGGCATCGCAAATCGTATCCGGGCAGGCCACGCGGGTAATCTTGTCCTCGAAAGCGTTGTGGAAAACCGTCAGTGAGGTGTCCAGGGTGTCGGCAAAGGTGGTGTAGATACCGAGCTCCTGACTGACAGACGTTTCCGGCTCCAGGTCCGGGTTGCCATAGACGTTGCCGCCGCGGCTGACCTGCCCCCAATCCGGTACTGTGGCGCGCAGGTCGGGCGCACTGTAGCCGGTAGACACCCCGCCCTTGAGGGTAGTGTCCCGGGTGATGGCCCAGTTGCCGTACAGGCGCGGGCTCCAGTGGCCGCCAAACTGGTCGTTGTCGTCATAGCGCAGGCCGGTGGTCAAGGAAAAAGGCGTGGCCACCTGCCATTCGTTTTCGGCGAACAGGGACCACTGGGAACCCTCAATCGTGGTGCGGTCGCTGACCTGGTTACTGGTGCGGTCGTCGAGTTTCTCTTGAAGATAGGAACCGCCGAAGCTCACGTGATGATCGCCCAACGGCAAGGTCCCGAGCGTCTGGAAGTCCGTGTTGGAAATGGCCATCGCCCTCGCCCGGTTTTCATACTCGTCACGTTTGACGTAGCTACGCAGCGTCAGGCGATCCCAACGGCCATTGTGGGTCAGCGCCAGGGTTTCACTGTCGTATTCGGTGGTCGAGGATTCCGGGCAACCGCGTCTATCACAGGCTTCACCGGGCGCCAGAGGCTCCACCGTTTTTCCCAGGGTCGCATCGATGACCTGGGACGCTTTGCCCGCCTCCAGAATGACTTCATGGTCATCCCCGGGGGTAAGCGCCAGCTTGACGTTCAGCGTGTCAGAGTCCTTACCGCGAAAGCCGCCGACGATGTCGTCTTCTCCGCGCTGGGTAAACCGACCGTTGACCTGTAAGCCCAGTACATCGGGAATGATGGAGCCGGCGGTAAACAGGTTGACCTGGTGAATGTTGCCGGACTCGCTGCGCTCCTGAACGGTGGTGTCCAGCCGGATTTCCGAGCGCCAGTGTTCCGGCGTTTTCTTGGTGATGATGTTGATCACCCCACCAATGGCGTCAGAACCGTACAGAGACGACATGGGGCCGCGCACCACTTCGATCCGCTCAATGGCCACCAGCGGTGGAGTCCACTCCCCTTCCACCCCCGGGCCGTCGCTATTGGGCCGGGTTTCCCGCGAGCTCTGGCGCTGGCCGTCCACCAGAATCAGGGTGTAGCTGCTGCCCATGCCGCGCAGACTGATGTCTTCCCGGTCTCCACCACCGGTGACGATGGCTCCGGGCACATCGGCAATGGCGTCCGTCACATCCCGGTAGAAACGCTGGGACAGCCGCTCACCGTCGATCACGCTGATGGACGCCGGAGCGTCTTTCAGTTCCTGCTCATGGCCACTGGCGGTAATGACGATGGTTTCCAGCGGAGCGAGCGCCAGTTGCCGTGGTGCGCTGCCCTGAGCCCACGCGGTGGTGGCGCCGACAGCAAGTAAAGCGACGGGCAAGACGTGTCGAATCAGTCCCAAGAATATTTCCTCCATTGCAACTTTTTGATAAACTTAATGAGAATTGTTTGCATTCGTAATGTAAACTCTTGCTGCTGCTCGCTCAATCAAGGGTATTTGGAATCACTCTTAAGCAGCGCTGGATAATCGCGAACAGGGGTATTGGTAATGAACGCAAAAATGATGAGGGCAATCCGGGTGTTTACCCGTACCGTGGAGCTGGGTCGAATGGGTGCGGCCGCTGAGGACCTGCACATGACCACCTCGGCGGTCAGTCAGCAACTGCAGAAGCTGGAAAGTGATCTGGGCCTCAGCCTGTTCAACCGCAACACCCGAAATCTGGTGCTCACGGAGGCCGGCAAAATTCAATACCAGTGCTGCCGCACCATGCTGGAAGTGGCCGAGAAGGCGCGGGAGGACATAGAGCAGCTGCAGGGCACCCCCTGCGGCACCTTGAAAGTCATAGCACCGGTGGGCTTTGGTGCGGGCCTACTCAGCGAGCCGCTCAAGCAGCTCACGCGGGAGTTTCCCCGGTTACGCCTGGACCTGAGCTTCGGTGACGAAAACCCGGACCTGATTGCCGCGGGCGCGGACCTGGCGCTGTGCATCGGCCCATTGGCCGATTCTTCCCTGGTAGCCCGACATCTGGTGGACTGGCATTTTGTGCTGTGTGCCGCGCCGGGGCATGCTCAACTGGCAAAGCCGATTGAACGCCCCGAGGGCCTGAGCGGGGAGGGTTACATTGCACATACCGTGCGCGAACGGCGATTCAACGACAGGCTGACCCACCACCTTACCGGCGAGGCGCTACCGCTACCCCGACCGCGAATTCGGGTGAATAATATGCAAGTGGCGATACAGCTTGTTCAGGATGGCGTGGGCTACGGGCTGCTGCCCGAGCCGGAGGTGCGGGAGGCGCTGCGCAGCGGCCGATTAATACAACTGTTACCGCAGTGGCGGGCACCCAGCTTCAGTGTTCATGCCCTGGCCCCCAGCCGCGACACCATGCCCGCGAAAACCCGCGCCGTCATCGACAGTCTGCAGCAGTGGTTTGACGACATATCAGAGGCCATGCCGGAGGTGGGGTGAGAGAGAAGCCTGGAGCCGAACGAGTCAAGCGGCACCGGCTTGCCTGGATTCCTGGGTCGCCATCCAGAGTGCAAAGGCATCTTTGTCACAGGGACGATGGAGACCAAAGCCTTGAGCGTAGCCGAAGCCAAGATCGGTAACGAAATCCAGCTGCTCGCGGGTTTCGATGCCTTCTACGATGGAGCGCAGCTTGAGCACCTTGGCCAGCTCCAGTACGGTGCGGGCAATCTCCTGGCTCTTTTTGGCGGAGTGGATTTTCTCAATAAAGCTCTTGTCCAGCTTAATGCCGTCCACAGGGAGGGTGCGCAGGTAGCTCAACGACGAGTAGCCAGTGCCGAAGTCATCCACGTAAATGCGGATTCCCAAATCGCGCAACCGATTCAGAATTTTGCTCGCCTCTTCGTCGCGTTCGATCAACACGCCCTCCGTGACCTCCAGACTGAGGTTTCGGCCGCTCAGCCCATAGGCTTGCAGGGTTTGCTGAATAAACGGCACCAGGTCAACCTGAAAGAACTCTTTGGGTGACAGGTTGACACTGATGGCGAACTCGCAGGGTACAACACCATTGGCCCGCCACTGCTGAAGCGCGGCGCAGGCCTGGGTGAGCATCTGGCGACCAATGTCGCCAATCAGCCCGGCCGCCTCGGCTACGGGGACAAAGTCTTCCGGGCTCATGACGCCCAGCTCGGGGTGGTGCCAGCGACACAGCACTTCACAGCCGCTCGGATTACCCGTCGGCACATCGGTGATGGCCTGAAAGTGGGCTTTCAAGTCCTGATTCTGAAGCGCTTTGCGCAGCTCGGTTTCCAGTCTGGCTCTGGAACGCTGCTCATTGCTGAGTGCCTGATCATAAATAAAGTAGGTGCCCTTCCCTGCCTCTTTGGCTTTATACAGAGACAGGTCGGCCTTACGAATCAGCGTATCCGCACTTTGCTCCTGGCCGGATTCCAGGGTAATACCGACGCTGGAGCCCACATCAAACTCAGTGCCACTCACAGTAAACGGCCGTCGTAGGCTTTCCAGAATGCGCTCGGCCAGGCTGGCGGCTGCGTTGTGGTCAGCCACGTGCTCGGCAAGCAAGATAAACTCATCGCCGCCGAACCGGGCCAAGGTATCTTCAGGGCGCAGCTGATCCTGAATGCGCTGAGAGAAAAGCCTCAATAAGCTATCGCCCACCTGGTGGCCATAGCTGTCATTAATGGTTTTGAAGTTGTCGATATCCATAAGCAACACAGCAAAAGGGGCTGGGTGCCGGCGAGTGCGGTGAATGGTCTGAGACAGACGATCCAGAAACAGCTCGCGGTTGGCGACGCCGGTGAGCTTGTCATGGAACGCACTGTGCTGAAGCTCTTTTTCCATGACTTTGCGGTCGTGGATATCCCGTCCGTAACCGAAGTAAAGGGTCTCCCAGTCCACTTTGACAAAACTCCACTCGACCCAACGGTGACTGCCGTTGGCGGTTTTGGTGCGGGCATCAAAGCTGACGTGGTTTTCTCCGTGAGACAGTAGACTGTTGATCTGCTTGACCACTTCAGGGCGGTCACCGTCACAAATAACGCTGAGAAATCGGCTGCCCCCCATGTCTTCGGGAGTTCGGCCCAGAATACGACTGGCTGCTGGGTTAACCTGCAAAAAGCCTCCCTGCTGGTCCAGGGTGCAGAGGATATCCGGTGAGATAGCAAAGAACTGCTCCAACTGCGCCTTCTGATAGGCGTTTTGGAAGGACTCCTCCCGCAGCCGACGGATCAACTGGGACAACCGTCCGGCCTTGTCCAGGCTGAAGATCAGGGCCAGAACGCAGCCGACCAGGATAGCGCTGATCAGTGCCCCCGCCCAGGTAATCCCCTCAATGTGCTCGTTGTCCGCTGCCGATTCCATGGTGTCATGCAGCCCTATCAAGGCATTGCCTCCCAGCACCACCAACGACAGGGTGATGAGGGCTACGAGCGCGACGATCACGGCGGTCAGTTTTTTGCCCGGCATAGGGGTATTAACCTCTCCAGTATTTGGTGAGTGTTGGGGTGATATGGGTTATTGGGGGAGTCTTACAAACGATTGGATGGTCAACATAGTAACATAAAGATGAATAATGCGCCACCCCGGTGCAGAAGTGCCGGTTTTCTGCCGGTGTGGTGAGGTGTCGGGGTGAACCGTTGGTTTACGGCGGGTGTGGAGTTCAGTTGGGTTTTGGGGTTGCGTTACGGCGGATGCGCCTTCGGCTTATCCGCCCTACGCGGCCTGCCGTGCTATCTGCCGTAACCACACTTTTCGGTCAAGGTTTGTAGGCCTTGATGGCCTTGTCCTGATGGTTCTGCTTTTTGAGTTCGGCGGCGATGTCGGATTTGGTGGCTTCGGCCAGTTCGGTAATGTGATCGTTGAGGCGCTGGATGTCAGCCACCTGGTCGCGGAAAGCCTGCTCCTGGCCGGCCTTGGCCACTTCGATCAGAAACTCCCCGTCATTGACCTTCTCTAACAGCGCTTCACGCTCTTCGCTCAAGGCCGAGAACTCGTCCCAACGTCCGGTTTCGGCCAGAGCCTGCAGGGTTTCAATGTGAGCCTGAAGCTGGTTCAGGGGCGCCAGGAGGTCATCGTCTCGGGTCATTGATGGGCCTTTACAGGAAGTTGAATAAGTTCAGGTTGCTGACTTTGACGAAGGTCTGTTGGGCGGCGCTCAGGATAAAGCTCTGCATCTGCAGGCGGGTGGAGGCCTCCGCAACGTCAACATCGCGCACCTGGCTGAGCAGCTCTTCGCTTTGCAGCTTGGTGTCGCTATTGAGGTTACGGACACTTTCCAGGGTATTCAAGCGCGCGCCGATTTCGCCCTGCACTTCGGATACCCGGTCGAGTCCGGTGTCCAGGTTGGTGAGGGTTTTCGCCACCAGCTCACGCATGTTCTCCTTTCCTTCATCGGTACCATCGTAGGCGTGCAGGGCCTCGCTAAAACGCGACAAGGTGGTGAGCAGGCCCTGCTTGTCGGTGCTGCGCACCTGGAAACCGTCCCCCGGAACCGCCAGCTCGCCGTTGGTGGCGGTGGTGCCGGCGTTCTGGGTGGCGAAGCCAAAGGCCGCGTCAGTGTTAGCGGTGCCGCTGCGCACTGTTAGGTTCTGGCCGTTGGGCACCTGCAGGCCGGTGGCGTCCACCGTAATGCCCAGATTCGCCAGTTTGTCGGCATTGTCGGCCGCACCGCTGCCGCCGACGGTCTCCACAGAGCTGGACAGGGCCGCCGCCAGATCCGCAGCGTTATTCACCGCTTGGTCCAGCACCAGAGTTTCGGTTTTTCCGCCCACGGAGAGGGTGATGGTTTCCGGCCCGGCACTGAAGTCCGTCGGGGTCACGGCGCCAAAGTCCAGAGTGCTGGGCACCGCCGCTTCGCCGCTGTAAGGCTGGCCACTGACGGTAAACTGAATGCCGTTCAGCTCGATGGGTTCGCCGGACCGGTAAGGGGCGTTCTCTACCAGCACCCGCCCTTTATCATCGGTAATGGTGTAGTTGGCAGCGGCCGGCGTAACATTTTCCGGCGCGTTGAAAGTGATCTCCATACCGCGCGGAGAAAACTTGTCGAACGCTTCCTGATCGACAATGCGGCCGACGCTGATTTTCGCCGGGGGCACCGCCAGGTTGTCGCTGTTCGCTCGGGTGTTAAAGGTATTGTGGCCGCTGGGCACATCCACGAACAACCGCTTGCCGGAATCCGACACCGGAATGGTGACCGACTCCGAGAGCTGAATATTCAGCTGCCCCTCATCGCCCTGATAGGTAAAGTTGCCCTGTCCTTCGTCCACAAATGGCGCTTCGCCGCCCTGGTGGCCGCCAAACATGTACTGTCCGGAGGCGTTGCGGCTGTTTTGCAAGTTGAGCAGCTCTTCAATGCGGGTATCCACTTCCGCTGCCAGGGCTTTGTAGTTACTGGCATTTAGGGTACCGGTATTACCGGCCTGGACGGTCAGCTCTTTGATACGCTGGATGACGTTGACGACCGCTTCCAGCGCCACCTCTTCCTGATCCAGGCTGTTCTCGGCGGCATTGATGTTTTTTTCATACTGCTCCAGACGCCCGAGATTCTGGGTCAGGCGCAGAATGGTTACCGCCGCCACCGGGTCGTCCGCCGGACTCAGCACCCGCTTGCCCGTGCTGATCTGTTCGCTGGTTTTATTAACCGCGGACTGGGCATCGCGCATGCCGATGTCGGCGATATTGTAAATCTGTGAGGTGGAAACGCGCATGGGTAAAACCTCAGTCAGATGGAATTCAACAGGGTGTCAAACAGGTCCCGCGCGACGCTGATCACCCGGGAGTTGGCGTTGTACACTTGCTCGTACTTGATCAGGTTGGCGGCCTCCTCATCAAGATTGACGCCGCTGATGCTGTCACGCAGGCTCTGGGTCTGCTGCATCAGGCTCTCCGCCGCCTGGCGATTGCTTTTGGCCGAGGCGCTTTCTGTGCCGACTTTTTCCACCAACTGGCCGTAGGCATCGCTCAGGCCCAGCTTCCCGTCGCCGAGAATTTTGGCGGTTTCTAGAGAGGCCATGGCCAAGGCGTTGCGGTTGTCGTTGGTGGCGTCGTCATTGAAGTCCAGGGTAAAACTATCGCCCGCCTTCGGCTGACCTTTAATCACGGCCTGATAGCCCAGAAACGCCGACGGTGCAAAATCCTCCGCATCGCTGTCGCCAAACAGCTGGCTGCCCGAAGGGGCGGTCTGCAGCTCAATGCCCTCGCCCATCACCAGATCCACCCGGCCACCGACGGTGACCTGGGATTGCTGACCCGCACCGGTGCCGGTCAAACGCACGTCAGGGTTGCCGGTGCCGTCGTTGACGCTCAGCTGGTTCTGGCCTGCGGCGCTTGCCTCCAGCCGAACATCTATATCCACCCCGGAGGAGTTCACCACTCGCAATTCCAGCTCGCCGGTGACCGGATTGGCGGCGGCCTCGGCGCGGAAGCCCAAGGCCTTGAGGTTGTCGTTCTCTTCAATGCGCTGGGCCAGGTAGTCCTGAAACGCCACCGGATCGGTCTGCGGATCGGGCACAGCGCCGGAGAGTACGCCGCCGTTGTACTCCAACAGCGCTTCACCGTTCAGGGTTATCTGGAACGGTGCGCTGGTGTCGTCAAAACGGAAGTCCGTCAGGGTCGCGCTGGTAAATGCATTGGCGGATACCCCCGGCATACGGCTGAGCTCATCCGCCAGCAGGCCGGCAGACATGTTCGGCTGCGTGACCACGATGCGAGTGCTTGTGTTACCGGTTTGCGGATCGGTGATCCGGAAGCGCAGTTGCTCGACCGGATAGCCATTGGGCTGCGCCGGGTCGCCGGCGGGAATGCCGGTCTGAGCGGTGCGGCCGTCGGGTAGGCCAAGCCGGGCACCGTCACCGGTGACGCGGGTCTGCCCCAGGTCTTCCCCAAACAGGGCGTTATCCTGCCCCGGCACAAAGCGCTGCTCTCGCACCGGAGGCTCCAGGTGCTTGGGGTTGGCCGGATCCGAGTTGTCCAGAATGTCGTAGGTGGTTTCCGAGGTGAAACGAACTAACAGCGGCGGTGACAGTTGGCCGTCGGTGGCGAAGGCCGGCAGAATCTCGCCGTTGGCGTCCACCTTGCTCAGCACTTCACCCTGACTGATGGTCCCGGTACCCGCATTGGCCGTATCGGCATTGGTGCGCACCGGAGAGGCAAACGCCAAATCCTCCGGGCGGCTCAGCCGGGTCTCCATAAAGCGCGCCGCATTCTTGGTCGGCTGTAGAGTGAAGGTATCGTTGCCCTGGAAGGATCCGCCCTCAAGGGTCACTTTCAACCCGTCAAATTCGAAGCTTTGCGGATAGCTTCCGGTCAGGGAGCCCTGACTGACAATCTCGTTGTCGCTTTGGCGGGTGATAACGTAGTTGTTGGTGTTATCCAGAATCTTGAAGTCATAATCGCTGGCGCTGAGCTGACTGATGTCGGTAATCTCAATCGACATCCGCCGGTCGTCCGGGGCGGCGTTATTGCCGGACACAAAGCGGTCACCGATCAGCTCCGGATCGTTAATGTCGCGAAACAGCCGTTGGCCGTAGTCGCCGTCCAAGTCCAACCCTTGCAGTTGTTGCTGGTTAAAACTCTCTGCCACGGCCATGGACACCCGGCCGAGCTCATTTTTGGCGGTTTGCAATACGCCGTGCTGGAAGTCCACCAAGCCACCGAGCTGACCGCCAGACAATTGATCCGTCACATCAAAGCGCCGCTGGCCTTTGCCCACGGTCACTTCGCCGGCGTTGCTAACTTCAAACTGATTCGCCGAGGTGCCCACCACCAGAGCTTGCCCCTGCCCCAAAAACACATTGACCGTGTTGGGGCCTTGCTGCACAGCCGTAATGCCCACCAGCTCGGACAGTTTGCGTAGCGCTTCGTCCCGTTGGTCAAGCAGGTCATTGGGGTCGTTCCCGGTACCCGGCAGGGCTTTTTCCGCAATGGCCTGGTTGAGATCGGCAATGTTCTGCGCGTAGTCGTTAATCTGGACGGTCAGAGAGTCCATTTCCCGAATGACATTGCGTTCAATGTCCGCCAGGCGGTCATACAGGGTATTGAACCGGTTGGACAGACTTTCCGCCTCGGTGACCACCAACTGCCGCGCCGGGGAGGACGACGGATCGTCCGCCGCATTCTGCACCGACGCAAAAAAGCTCTTCAATCCGCCCGCCAGACCGGTGGTTTCGTCGGCGAACAGACGGTCGATTTTCTGCAGATTACCGCTGTACTTGTCCAGAGAGTTAAAGTTCGTCGTGTCCGTACGCAGTTGCTGCAACACAAACTGGTCGGTAATGCGCGCAATGGACTGAGTGCTCGCACCGCTGCCCACATAGCCCGCACTACCCAAACGCTGTTCCGGCCGCGCCACGTCTTCGGTGCGCTGGCGAGTGTAGCCCTCGGTATTGGCGTTACTGATATTGTGACCCGCCGTGCGCAAAGCCGCCTGGCTGACGCGCAAACCGGAGATGGCGGTATTCAGTATTCCGGACATGGTGGCTTACCTATCAGGCATCGTTCGGGTTAGGGGCGTCATTGCGAACCACGGTCATCAGCGGTTCGGTGCGCATCAGGGTCTTCAGTTTTTCCGCGTAGGCGGGGTCGGTCGCATAGCCCGCGTCCTGCAATCCTTCCACGTAGCGCTCCGCATCGTCACCGGCTTTCAGAGCCTCCTGATAGCGCGGATTGTCCTGCAGGAACTGGACATAGTCGGTAAAGCTCTGCTCATAACTGTCATAGCGACGGAAATCCGCCCGCTCCACTTGCGGCAAGCCGTGGCGGTATTCAATGGTGGAGACGTTGATGCGATCCCCTTCCCAGCGTCCGTCGGCTTTGATATTGAACAGATTGTGGCTGTTGGAACCGCTGCCGGTATGAATCACATGCTGACCCCAACCGGTTTCCAGTGCTGCTTGGGCAATCAGTGCCTGTGGGGCCACACCAAGCTGCTCCGCCGCTTTAACCGCATGGGGCCGGATGCGCTCCACAAACTCGGCCGGGCTGTTCGCCAGAGGGGCTTTGCCGCCAGTGACCGGGGCGGTCGGAACCGAGAGGTTAGACTGACGTTCCAGCCGGCTGGTATCCATGGATTCCGCTTTCTGCGGTTTAAGCTTGTCGCCGTAGGCCCTTTCCATCTGTTGATACAACATTTCCGCCAGACCGAGACCCCGGCCTTTGGTCAGTTCCAGGGACATCTGCTGGTCGAGCATTTCCTTGTGGAACTTGCTCTCCTCGCTGCTGAACAGACTGTCTTTGCCAAACACTTCGTTGGTAGCGCGCATCTGTTTGAACATCTGATGTACAAACATGGACTCAAACTGGCGAGCCACTTCCCGCAACGCCTCCGGGTCGCCGTTGCGACCTTTGGCGCGCAGGGCTTCCATGCCGTCGTTGTTCAGCAGACTGTCCTGCACTTGCTGACGAACGTGTGTTGTATCGAGCGGAATCATCAGATCACCATCAACTGGGCTTTAAGTGCACCGGACTGTTTGAGCGCTTCCAGAATGGCCATCAGGTCACCGGGAGAGGCACCGACGTTATTCACCGAGCGAACAATATCTTCCAGCGTATTGCCCGGTGCGAACTTGAACATCGGGTTGGTTTCTTCGGTGATTTCCACATCACTGCCCGGCAGAACAACGGTATCGCCTTCGCCCAGTGGGTTGGGTTGCACGGCGGTATAGTCTTCCGAAATGGAAACGGTCAGATTGCCGTGGGTGACCGCCACCGGGGAGACGCGCACATGCTGGCCCACCACGATGGTACCGGTGCGTGAATTGATAACCACCTTGGCCGCTTCCTCACCGGGCTCGACCTCAATGTTTTCCAGCAGGGAAATAAAATCTACCCGATGTGATGGATCCTGAGGCGCACTGACCGAGACCGACACCGCATCCTGGGCGCGGGCGACATCCGGCCCCAGCATTTCGTTGATGCTCTGGACGACCCGGTTGGCGGTGGTGAAATCCGCACGGTTCAGGTTGAGCACCACCGGCTGTCCGGAACTGAAATTGTTTTTGACCTCTTTTTCTACCGTGGCACCACCGGGGATGCGACCCACGCTGGGGACGTTGACGGTAATCCGGGAACCGTCCCGACCTTCAGCGCCAAAGCCACCCACCACCAGGTTGCCCTGAGCCAGAGCGTAGACCTGGCCGTCCGGGCCTTTCAGGGAGGTCATCAACAGGCTGCCGCCGCGCAGGCTGGTGGCATTACTGATGGAGGACACCGTGACATCAATGGTCTGGCCGGGTTTGGCAAAGGCCGGCAATTCCGCCTGAATCATCACCGCGGCGACGTTTTTGGTCTGCACCCGTGTACCCGGCGGAACGGTGATGCCAAACTGCTGCAACATGTTGTTGAAGGATTGAATGGTAAACGGCGACTGGTTGGTCTGATCCCCCGTGCCATCCAGACCGACCACAAGGCCATAGCCCACCAGTTGGTTGGAGCGCACGCCGGCGACCGTGGCGATGTCTTTGATACGCTCGGCCTGAGCCAGGGTACTGGCCACTGCCAGCAGGGCCGCGATCAGAATACGATGGATCATGGAAAATCCTCTCACAGGTTCAGCCTCGCTCAGAATGGCCAGTAACCGCTGTTAAAAAACCGGGACAACCAGCCCATGGACTGAGAGTCCGCCAGGGTGCCGGTGCCGCTGTAGGAAATCTGGGCATTGGCCAGCCGAGTGGACGGTACCGTGTTATCAGGCGATACGTCGTCGGGCCGAACAATGCCGCTGATGCGAATAAATTCATCGCCGCGGTTGATGGTGATCCACTTCTCGCCGCGCACCACCAAGCCCCCGTTGGGGAGCACTTCCGCTACGGTCACGGTGATATTGCCTTGCAGGCTATTGCTCTGATCGGCGCCTGCATCACCGCTGAAGGAACGGTTCTGACTCAGGTTGGTGTCTAGCGTGTTACCGCGAAAACTTGGGTTCGTACCCAGCAGCGGGCCCGCGTTGAAATCCAGCTCGCTTTCCTTGTCCACTGAAACGCCGGAACTCTTGCTAGAGACAGTGCGTTCGGAAAGCGTCACGGTGATGATGTCGCCGACGTTCAACGCCTTGCGGTCGGTATACAGCGCCATACCATAGTTACCCTGGTACAGGGAGCCTTCGGTGCGCTGTGGCACGCTGGACGCCGTGGGGATGGTGGCCGCGTAATACGGGTCGCCTGGCACCGGCCGTTCGTAAGTCACGCACGCCGACACGCTCACCGCCAGCAGAAGCAGAGCAGCTCGGGCGAGCGTTTGTTGGCAGCAGCGAATCAGTGCAGCGGTGATCATGGCAGAAGCCTCGTTACAGGGTCTGGTTAATGTACTGGAGCATCTGGTCCGCGCTGGACACGACCTTGGAGTTCAGCTCGTAGGCGCGTTGAGTGGAAATCATATCCACCATTTCCTGCACGATGTCCACATTGGAGCTCTCCAGCATGCCCTGCTTGAGTGACCCCATGCCCTCTTCCGACGGCGCCCCAATCACCGGGTTGCCACTGGCCACGGTTTCGACATAGAGGTTGCCACCGATCGCTTCCAGACCGGACGGATTGATAAAGTCCGCCAACTGAATCTGACCGATTTCCTGAGGCTGCGGATCGTCGGTGAAGTGCGCGGAGACGATGCCGTCTTCACTGATATTGATCTGGCTGGTGTTCTCCGGAATCACGATACCCGGTTCAATCAACAGGCCACTGTTGGTGACCAGCTCCCCTTCGCCGTTGATCTGCAGCTGACCGTTGCGGGTGTATGCCAGATTTCCGTCGGGCTGAAGTACCTGGATAAAGCCGCGACCATTGATGGCCACATCCAATGCCTGATCGGTCACTTCGAGGCTGCCAGGCGTAAATTCTTTCTGCGTCGCGACAACTCGCACACCGGTGCCCAACTGCAAACCGGAGGGCAACTCGTTGTTCTGGTTGGCAAGGCCGCCGGGCTGGCGCTGGGTTTGATACAGCAGGTCCTCAAACACCGCACGGTCGCGCTTGAAACCCACCGTGCCCACGTTGGACAGGTTGTTGGAGATGGTGGTCAGTTGTTTGTCCTGAGCACTCAAACCGGTTTTGCTGACATACAGTGCTGCGTGCATGGTGTGTTCTCTCTGTCGGGTATCTGCTTCAGTGCTTGCCGCCTTGCGGCAAAGTTTTTCCGCCTTGGGCCCTAAATCCGACCCTTGGCATTACGTTACTAACCGTTTTGCAATAGCCGTGCCGAGGTTTCCGAATTCTGCTTAACGGTCTGCATCAGCTTCAGTTGCATTTCGTACTGACGAGACAGGCTGAGAATCTGGGTGAACTCGTTCACCGCGTTGACGTTGCTGCCTTCCAGAAAGCCGGTGGCCACACTCACCTGGGCATCGGCTGGCGCGGGTACGCCACCGTCCAGACGGAACAGGCCGTCCTCACCTTTGGACACCTCGGCCAGGTCCGGATTGACCAGCTTGATCCGGTCAATCTCCACCATGGCCTCGGGCCCCAGACCTTGAGCCACAATTGACAAGGTGCCATCGGTGCCGATTTCCAGCTTTTCCAGCGGCGGCAAAGCGATCGGACCATCGTTGCCGATGACCGCCAGGCCACTGCCGTTGCGAAGAATACCCAGGGGATCAATGTGCAGGCCGCCGGCGCGGGTGTAAGCCTCGGTGCCGTCCGGTGCCTGAACGGCGATAAAGCCATCGCCCTGGACAGCAATGTCGTGATCCCGCCCAGTGGCGTTCATGGGCCCGGGCTCAAAATTCGTGGCCGGCCGCTCGGTCAGGGCATAGGCGCGGGTGGGATGACCATCACCGTAGTACACCGGCATGCTGCGGGCCTGAGCGAAGTCCGCCCGAAAACCGGTGGTGTTCAGGTTGGCCATGTTGTTGGAGTGGTTAGTCTGCGCCAGCATATTGTGCTTGGCGCCGGTCATGGCGATGTAGAGCGCTTTATCCATGGTGTATTCCCCCGATGGGTGCGGAAAAATTGTCGCTTTTTGGGCCGTTGGGGGATGTTTTGCAAGATGGGTGCCAGAATGACGGAAATCGTGGTCAAGGGGTTGTGTGGTGGTGAAGTGCGTAGGGCACCCATATGGTGCCGTGTTGTCCGGAGGGCGTGTGGTGGTGTTTGGTGGATGGTGGGGTAACGGCGGATGCGCGCTTTGCGCTCCGAGGCGTCGGACCGATCCGCCCTACGCAAACTGTCGTGCGATCCGCCGTTACCCCACTTTCGTTAAGCCCGTTTATCGCAGGTTAATGATGGTCTGGGTCACCTGGTTGGCGGTCTCGATGGTTTTTGAGCTCGCCTGGAAGTTACGCTGGGCAATGATCAGGTTCACCAGCTGAGTGGACAGATCCACGTTGGACTCCTCCAACGCGCCGGCATTGACCGTCCCCAACTGGGCAGTGCCCGGCGAACCGATCACCGGCTCACCGGAGTCCGACGTTTGCACCCAGGAGGTGTCACCCACCGGACTCAAGCCTTCCACGTTATTGAAGTTGGCCAGAGCCACCTGTCCGAGAACGTCCGCTTCGCCATTGGTAAAGCGCGCAAAGATGGTACCGTCTTCACTGATATCCACCCCAGACAAGCGCCCAGTGGTGTAACCGTTCTGATCCTGCTCTTCCACACCAAAGTCGGTGCCGAACTGGGTGGTGCCATCCAGAGAAATCTGGAAGTTCGAGCTGCTGGGCGGCTCGGTTACCGGTAGCTGCCCCCCTTGAAGCACGTTGAGAGGGCCAAGCGCGCCGGCGGCGGTCCCGTCATCGTTGTTTGGCGTCCAGTTGGAAATCAACATGTCGTCGGTCAGGTCCTCATTGAGCGAACCATCACTGTTGAAGTGCACATTGAACGACGCCATGGTCGGCTGAGAGTTCTCCGGTGCCGGCAGCGACGGGTCCGGGTCGCCAACGTTCTGGCCATCCACCTGCACGTACATCATCCACTGGTTGGGGGAGGTGTTCGGATCCGCCGGGTCGTAGGGCTGACGAACGAAGTATTGCTCCAGGGTATGCGGATTACCCAGGCTGTCGTAGATGGTTGAGGTTGTGGAGTGGTTGTAGGTGCGCTGATCGTTCGGATCAAACGCGTTGATGGCCACTTCGTTAAAGCTGTCTTCGGTCAGGGGGGCAAACAGGTTACCGACACTGGGTGTAGTGCTGTTCAAGCTAATGCCCTCGTCCATCAGCACGTTCAAACTACCCCCGATCACTACGTCGGTGCTGTTGGTGTTCACCGTCTGAGTACCCGTGCCGGTACGACCAATCACATCCAGCGTGCCGGGAGGCTGAATGCCAGTAAAACCAAAGCGCAGATCAGTGCCCACACGGGATACGATCTCCAGATCACCGGTGCTGTTCACCTGGGCACTGATGCCGGCCAACTGGGAGGTCCCCAAATTGTTGATTTCGTTCGCCAGGCCATCGAGTGTGGTGGAGTTCAACTGCACACCGTTAAGGGTGAAATTGTTGTTACTGTTGTTAAACGAGCCGCCCACAATAGTCGCCTCGGTACGCGCTGAGGCGGTAATACCCGGTAGCGCGTTCAACTCCGAGGCGGTTTTGGCCGCAGAGGCACCCTCTTCGCTGGTGAAGTTGACGATATCACCATTTTCACGGAGGAACTCGAAAATCTGTGCCTGGTATCCGTTGCTGACTTCCGGTAAGCCGGGGTCGGATGCCGGTGCGCCCGTTAGCGCGGTGGACAGCGGATTGGCGCCGGTCACATTGTTGATATCCAGCGTGGAGTTGACCCCTTCGGTAAGATCCTGAAACAACAGGTTACCGCCGTCGGCCACTGCCTGGACATTGATCGGTGCTGCGGCACCAAAAATCTGACTGTTGATCAGATTGGCAATGTCTTGCACGGAGTTGGCGGTGGAGGAGTCCAACGTTATGGAAACAGTGCCGTTACCAGAGGCCGGCTGGGACCCGCTCAGTTGAATATCAAATGTCGTGTTCTGCGCTCCAAAGTCAATGGGCACTGCTATGGCACCCACATCCGTGGTGGTGGAAGTCGCTTCTTTGAGGCCAGTCTGTGCAATGCCCATCGCGGCGCCATCGGTACTGAACTCCAGACCGCTGCTTTCCAGCACAGCCGCATTCGCATCCAGGTTGAAACGCCCTTCCGACACGGTGGTTTGCCGTGGAGCCTGTACGCTGACATCCACTTGCAGATCGCTCAAGGTGCCATTCAGGTTGCCTGCGTCATCAGCGGCAAAGCCCTGCAGGCGAGCGCCATTGTTGGCCACCATAAACCCCTCATCGTCCAGACCGAAGGCGCCGGCACGAGTGTACTGTCGGTCCCCACCATTGCTGGTGACAAAGAAACCCGTGCCGTTAATGGCCAGGTCCAGAGAGTTGTCGGTAAACACCCGATTACCCTGACTGAACTGCTGGCGAATGTTTTGTAGGTTTACACCACTGCCGGGGGTGTTGGCCGTAGTGCCGAGAATACTACCGGCGTAGATATCACCGAACTCCACTCGGGACGACTTGAAACCGGTGGTACTGGCGTTGGCAATATTATTACCGGTGACGTCCAGGTCGGAACTGGCGGCGCGAATGCCACTGAGCGCAGTATTGAAAGGCATGGTTTTATCCTCGTCTTAACACCGTGGAGCGTTTAGTTGAATTGTTTGACGTCGCCGAGATTGACGGCACCGATTCCAGCGAGATTCAGCGTCAACTGACCATCATCTCCCAGAGTGACACTGTTGACATTGGCACTGAGTGCAGTCTCGAGCTGTTCGCGATCGCCGTTTTGCATGGCGAGCACTTCAAAGCGGTAATCTCCGGCTGGCAAGGGCTCTTCACTGCCCACCCAATCGAGCAGTTCGCCATTAATCTCCATATTCTGACCGTCCCAGCGGAACGCCAGCTCACCTTCCGGCTGAGCACCCAGAGGCACTTTGGAAACCAGCTCACCGGAGGGGTTGTAAACGTTCAGTTGCATATCACTGGCGGAACTTTCCAGATTCACCGAACCGCTGATAATGCCGCCTTCAAACAGCTGCGTGGTTTCCGAGGGCACCGTAACCTGACGACCTACCAATGAGGACGCTTGCAACGCCTGATTGGACATGAAGGAACCGCTGAAATCTTCGAATTTGCTATTCAGACGCTCCAGCCCTTCAACGGAGCTGAACTGCGCCAGTTGCGCGATAAACTCGCCGTTATCCTGCGGCGACAGCGGGTCCTGATTGTTCATCTGGGTGATCATCAGCTCCAGAAAAGCCGACTGCCCCAACTCATTGGTTTTTTCCTCATCCTTGTTTTTGTTGGCAATGTTCAGATTGCTCAGGATGCTGTTGGCGGCGTTGTCGTTGTTGACCTGATTCATGGCTCGATACCTTCAGTAAGTCCAGTCAGTCCTTATTGACCCAGGGTCAGCGCACGCTGAACCATCTGCTTGGCGGAGTTCATCACTTCCACGTTCATCTGAAACGAACGGGAGGCGGAAATCATGTTGGTCATCTCTTCCACCGGATTGACGTTCGGGTAAAACACATAACCCTCTTCGTCGGCCTGGGGATGATCGGGCTCGTAGCGACGCTGCAGCGGCGCATCACTTTCCACAATGCCCATCACCTGAACACCGCGGCCAGCCGGCTCTTCCGCCCACTGGTTCCCGCCCTGCATTTGCAGCTGTGCATCGCGCTGCATCTGGGCAAACACCGGCTGACGGCTGCGATACACCTGATCCACGCTGGAGCTGGCGGTCTGGGCGTTGGCCAGGTTGCTGGCGGTGGTGTTCATGCGCACGGTCTGCGCGTTCATGCCGGAACCGGCGACATCAAAAATATTGACCAGAGACATACCTTAACTCCCCTACCCGTTTACTCGCCGCGCAGCGCGCTGGTGAGGCCTTTGAATTTGCCGTTCAGGAACTGAAAGCTGGCCTGAAAATCCAGGGCATTTTTCATGTATTCCGCGTGTTCGATGTGCTCTTCAACCGTGTTGCCATCAATGGAGGGCTGCTGGGGTACCCGGTATTTGGCATCCGGGTGGCCGGTTTCTTCAAAGCCTCTCAGGTGCCCGCCGTGGGTGGCCGCGAGATTCACGCCCGAGCGCCCACTGGTCTGGGCTTCCAGCGCCTGCCGGAAATCCAGATCTTTGGCTTTGTAATTGGGGGTATCCACATTGGCCATGTTGTCGGCCAGCAGCTCCGCCCGCTGCGCACGCAGCTTGAACGCGGATTCGTGAACGCCCAAGGCAGATTCGAAGGATATGGCCATTGGTTTTACTCCAAAGCGGCAAAGTCATTAACACTTACAAGGAGTATAGCAATGCCTGTGCCAACGCCATAAGGCCAACCAAGAAGTTTTTTAACTTGTTGAAATAAAAGGAATTACTGGAAGTTAATATGGCTTGAACTACTTGCGTTGGACCAGGGGGATCCGGGGGAGAGAAAAAAGCGGTAAGGCCGGAGAGGCAAAGCGGCAAGGGTTTTCCGCTTGAGGAAAGGCCCGGGCCAAGGCGGCCCGGGCACCGCTCTTACACCACGCGTACGGAGACCACGTGCTCGACAGAGGAGACGGCCTGCACCACCGCTTCAGTGGGCGCCTGCTCCAGGTCGATAATGTTATAGGCAATCTCGCCCCGGCTCTTATTGACCATATCAATCACGTTGATATCGTGGTCCGCCAGTACCGACAGCACATGGCCCAGAACGCCCGAGACGTTCTCGTTACAGAAGGTCAGGCGTGAACCCAGCTCGCCGGTGCGCTCCATGCTCACTTCCGGGAAGTTCACGGCGTTGCGGATGTTGCCGTGCTCCAGGTAGCCCTTGAGCTGCTCGGCGGCCATGACCGCGCAATTGTCTTCCGCCTCAAGGGTGCTGGCGCCAATGTGCGGCATGGCGTAAACGTCATCCCGGGACAGCAGGCAGGGCTCCGGGAAATCGCACACGTACTGACGCAGGCGCTTCGCCTCCAGGCTACGGACAATCGCTTCCGGCTCGACAATGGCATCCCGGGCGAAGTTCAGCAGCACCGCCCCTTCTTTGACGGACTTGAGGGATTCGTCGTTGATCAGGTGTTTGGTGGCGTCAATGGCCGGCACATGCAGGCTGATGAAATCGGACCGGCTCAGTAGCGACTGCAGGTTGTCCGCCCGGCTCACCTGGCTGGGCAGGCGCCAGGCCGCTTCCACCGACAGCGCCGGATCATAACCGACCACGTTCATGCCCAGCGCCAGGGCGGTTTCGGCCACCAGAGAGCCGATCGCGCCCAGCCCCACAACGCCCAGGGTTTTGCCCATCAGCTCGGAGCCGGCGAAGTTGGACTTCTGCTTTTCCAGCAACTTGCTCATTTCGTCGGCATCGGTCATGTCGGTGAGCGTCTGAACGTAATTCATGCCCGGAATGATGCCGCGCGAGGCCAGCAGCATGCCCGCCAGCACCAGCTCTTTTACCGCGTTGGCATTGGCTCCGGGGGTGTTGAACACCACCACACCCTTCTTGGTGTAATCCGCCACCGGCACATTGTTGACGCCGGCGCCGGCGCGGGCCACGGCCCGTACGCTGGCCGGCAGAGACTCATCGTGCAGCTTGTGGCTGCGCAGAATGTAAGCATCCGGCTCATTGATGTCGCTGGCGACTTCGTAATGGTCACGGCCAAAGCGATTCAGGCCGTTGACGGAGATTTTGTTGTAGGTCTTGATCTTGAACATAAGTCTTCCTGTCTTTGTCGTGTCGACGGGTTACCCGTCGTTGCGTCTGCCCGATCAGGCGGTTTGTTCGTAGGCCCAGGTCAACCAGGGCAGCAGCGCTTCAATATCGGCGGTTTCCACCGTGGCACCGCACCAGATACGCAGGCCCGGAGGTGCGTCGCGGTAGGCGCCGATGTCGTAAGCCACCCCTTCCTGATCCAACAGCTTGACCATGGCCTTGACGCGATCTGGCTCGGCATCCAGGGTAAAGCACACGCTGGTGTTGGAGACGGTGCCCGGCTCCTTGGCCAGGAATTCAATCCAGTCGTTCTGTTCAACGAAGGTGGACAGCACATCAAGGTTGGCCTCCGAGCGGCGAATCGCTTCGCTCAGGCCACCGATGCGGTCAATCCAGTCGAGCGCATCCAGGTAATCGGCCACGCAGAGCATGGAGGGAGTATTGATGGTTTCGCCGCGGAAAATACCCTCGATCAGCTTGCCATCTTTGGTCATGCGGAAAATCTTCGGCAGCGGCCAGGCCGGCGTGTAGCTTTCCAGACGCTCTACGGCACGCGGACTCAGAATCAGCATGCCGTGGGCGCCCTCGCCCCCGAGCACTTTCTGCCAACTGAAGGTGACTACGTCCAGCTTCTCCCAGGGCAGCTCCATGGCGAACACCGCCGAGGTGGCATCGCAAATGGTCAGGCCCTGGCGATCATCGGCGATCCAGTCGCCGTTGGGCACTTTCACCCCAGAGGTGGTGCCATTCCAGGTAAAGATGACGTCGTGATCAAAATTGACCTTGGTCAGATCCGGCAGGTAGCCGTAGTCGGCTTCCAGCGGGGTGACATCCTTCAGCTTCAATTGCTTGGTAATGTCGGTCAGCCAGCCCTTACCAAAGGACTCCCATTGCATGACGTCCACCGGGCGCTGACCGAGCAGCGACCACATGGCCATTTCCACCGCACCGGTGTCTGAGGCCGGTACGACGCCCACCCGGTACCCTTCCGGCAAGCCCAGCAGGCGGGCGGTATCTTCGCAGGCGCGCTTGAGCGCCGCCTTGCCCAGCCCGGAACGATGGGAACGGCCCAGGGTGGAAACATCCAACTGACTCACGTCGTATCCCGGGCGCTTGCTGCAGGGACCGGAAGAAAAGTTGGGATTGCGGGGCTTGACCTGTGGTTGCATGGGATTCCTCGAACAGTTGACGGTTCTACTCTATAGGCCCGATGTCAGTAGCAGGTGAACGATAGACCGATCACCCAAACTCAGGCGCAAAACGCGGAATTGCCCGGACAGGCGAGAACCTGGCGGGAGTGTCCTGGATCAGAAAGCCGCCGATTATGCCAGTTAATGAGTCAAACCACTAGATGAAGCGGTGGGAAGGAAGGGGGAGGAAGAAATTGCAGACAAAAAAAAGCCCTTTACAGATGTAAAGGGCAAGAGGGAGACCTCGATGCATCAACCAGACATCGAGGGTGAGAGATCGTGGTGATTGACCAAGAGCGGCATGTTTGCCCTCTTCGGCGCCTCACCGGTCGAGACCACCCTGCCCCGACCACAAATTCTGTGTTCACTTTACTGAGGGCTGACAGCGCTGTCAACACCCTACTTCAACAAAACCTTAAATTCACAATCCTTTTGCCAGTAATCGCTGAATGAGTAGGATAAATTTTGGCATGTAACCGTTTACAACCTGTTTCTCCTACCCTGCTCATTTTGTAAGGCTGATTATACCTGCCTTACAGCGATCATCGCTAACCGTCCTGACCGCGTTTTGAAGGACAATACCACATTTTTAAAAAAAACAAAATGTTACCGGTTACAGCGCAAATACCCGCTATACTCGGATAACGGGGCGGCTCGCTCGGCGATCAATTCGCGAGCACAAACTGGTCAGAAATCCATCATCATGCATATTTTAACGCCACATTTGTGGGGTGATACGCCAGAATTATTGACAGCGCTGTCAACCGCTCGTAGACTCACTCCACTTTTCGATCGGGCAACCGATTATCCAAGAACAGCGACTGCCTGCCCCAACAGCGACAGGCTCGCAGGAACGGCACACAACGGGGACCACTATGAGCTTTATTCTGGTTGCGGATATTGGCGGCACCAACGCCCGCTTCGGTCTGGTTGAGATTGCCGGCGCCTGCGCAACGCCGCCCGACTTTACCGCCAAGCATCAGCACAGCCTGCGCTGTGCCGACTACCCCAGCCTGGATCAGATGGTCCACGCTTACGCCGAAGTGGCCGGGATCGCCCTACCCGACTTTGCCTGTTTTGCCATTGCCGGCCCCATTCATAACGGCCGGGTGCGCATGACCAACCTGGACTGGGAGTTCGGCATCGACGAGCTGCGCGATCAGTTGGGCATGCGCGCCCTGGACGTCATCAACGACTTTGCCGCCCTTGCTTATGCCACCCCCCACCTCAAAGGTGACATGCTCAAGCCGTTGGTGACGGGTGAGACCGACGCGGAGGCTCCCATGCTGATTCTGGGGCCGGGCACCGGGTTTGGTATGGCGGCGCTGGTGCCCTGCGGCGACCGCTGGAAAATTGTCCCGACCGAGGGCGGACACACCAATTTCGCTCCGGGCAATGAGCGGGAAATTGCCATTCTCCAGAATCTCCTGAAGAAACAGGATCACGTGTCGGTGGAAACCCTGATTTGCGGCAAAGGCCTGGTCCGGATCTATCAGGCGCTGGCGGAGATCGACAGCGTAACCGTACAGAACTACGAACCGGCCGACGTGGCCGGCAAAGGTCAAAGCGGTGAAGACCCCCTGTGCCACGAAGCCCTGGAGCTGTTCTGCGCCATGCTGGGCAGCGCGATTGGCGATCGGGCGCTGTGCCTGGGCGCCCAGGGTGGCGTTTACATCGGCGGCGGGATTGCCCCCAAACTGGCGGATTTCATCGACGGTTCTGACCTGGTCAAGCGCTATCAGCACAAGGGACCCATGAGCGATTACGTGGGCCGAATCCCGCTCAATATCATCATGCACGACAAGTCTGCACTGATCGGCACCGCCGCCTGGCTGGTGGACAATACCGCGGAACTGAACGCCTGAGCGGCACCCCCTGGGTACCGCTCACTGCTCCTAACGCTTGTGCGTTATTGGTTTGCCGGTGGAGTCCCGACGAATCAGACTGGAACTCAACATACTGGCGGGCAGTTGAACATCCTTGCCTTTAAGCTGCTTCAACAGTAAGTCGGTCGCCTTCTGGGCCATGGCCTGAATCGGCTGACGAACCGTCGTCAGGGAGGGCCAGATCTGATGAGCCACCGGCGTATCATCGAAGCCGGCCACCGACAGATCTCCCGGGATGCGCAACCCCTTCTGATGCGCCACCATCATGACCCCGGCCGCCATGTCATCGTTGGCGGCAAAGATCGCCGTGGGAGCCTGCTCGAGGGCGAGCAACACATCAGCCGCCTCTTCGCCGGACTCGAACGAGTTAAACCCCTGCACTACCAGCGCCTCATCCAGAGGAATGTCATTCTCCACCAGAGCCGCCCGGTAGCCTTCAAACCGGTGGCTGACCGCCCGGTGATCCGGGTGCCCCGCCACAAAGCCGATACGCTCATGCCCGAGCGCAATCAGCTCGCAGGTCATATCATAGGCCGCTTCAGCGTCATTGGTTTCAACGTAAGGACTGATCGGCTTATCGATGGTCGGGGCAATACGCACGAAGGGCAACTGCCGCTCTTTCAACACCTCCAGAATTGGCATCACGTCCGACAATGGCGGCGTGAGGATAACGCCGTCGATACGGGTCTGACGCATCAGATCCCGGATTTCCCGGCCGATGTCGGGGTCCTGGTGATTGCAGGGGTGAATCAGCACGTCGTACCCCTGGGAGCGGCAGGTCGACAGCACACCGTCCTGTACGTCGATGACGTAGTTGGCACTGGGGTTGTCGTAGAGCAGACCAATCACATAAGAGCGATTTCCCGCCAGACTGCGCGCCGAGAGATTGGGCCGATAATCGAGCTCATCAATGGCTTTCAACACCTTGTCCCGCGTTGCCTGCCGAACGTTCGGCTCTTTGTTCACCACCCGGGATACGGTTTTTATAGAGACGCCCGCCAGGGCGGCAACATTGTCGATGGTCGCTTTGGCCACAGAGAGCTCCGTCGAAAGTAGCTGGAAGGCGCACTATCCTGAAAAGACGCCCCGTTGACAAGTGCCCCGCCCCGCGCGGGTCGCATTTTTCCCGGTCGTCCGGGTCACCGCCGACGCCAAGCAAGAAAATTGTCCAAACGGGGTGACAGCGCTGTCAATTTATTCTATAGTGGATTCACCTTGAGGGCGAGCGACATCGCCCCGGGGGCCTGAAAAATCGGCAATTTTTCGGTCAAAAAAAGAACTGAAAAGGGATATTTGAAAAGAGCGCCAGTGAGTAGTAACGACGATCGGCACGTCAGGCGCTAATAAAAACCCCCAGTCCGGTGAGGACTGGGGGTTTTTATTAATACAGCAACGTAAACAACTTCCTTTGGTACTCGATCGCCAACGGATCGCCCTTCCCCAACGCCGCGATAATATCCGTCAGGGTTTTCCGCGCCGCGCCGTCGGCGTAGCCCAGGTCCTTACGCAGCACCTCGATCAACAGCTCCAGCGCCGGCTTCTGATAACCTTCCTGATTGTACTGGACCGCCAGCTTGTAGCGCATTTCCAGATTGTCCGGATCGGCCTCGAGGGCCTGCTCCAGCGACTCGATTTCCGGCGTTTTGGCGGCCTGCTTTTTCAATTCGATTTTGGCTTTCACCTGCTCGTAGAGGGTATCCTGATCCGCCAGTTTTACGTTGGACAGGGTCGTTTCCGCCTCTTCGAGCCGATTCAGCTCCACTTGGGCGTGAGCCACCATGCAGGCGATCTGTGGGTTTCGGCCGGACTCTTCATATACCCGCTGTAGCACCGGCAACGCCTCACCAAACTGCCCCGCTTCGAGCATCGCCTGAGCCTGCTGAAGGTCCCGCTCCCACGCCTTGGGCAGGTGCTGCTCCAGCATTTGCCGCACCTGCACCTCCGACTGGGCACCGGTAAACCCATCCAGGGGCTGGCCGTCTTTGATCAGCATCACCGTGGGCAGGCTGCGAACCTGAAACTGCGACGCCAGCATCTGCTGCTCGTCCGCATTGATCCGGGCCAGCAGGAAGTCGCCGTTGTATTCGTCGGCGAGCTTTTCCAGCAGGGGCATCAGGGTTTTGCAGGGGCCGCACCAGTCGGCCCAGAAGTCCACCAGCACGGGACGCTTGAAAGATTCGTCGATGACGTACTGTTGGGCGTTGTCGAGAGTGATATCGATGACGTTCATGGCTGGAGTCTCGTGATGTTTCAAATGCGGTTGGGCGCGGCAGCCGTTGGGAACGGCGGATGCGCGCTGCGCGCTTATCCGCCCTACGCGAAGTTCGGTAGCCCTATCAGTGTTCTGGGCGCATATGGGGGAACAACAGCACATCGCGGATGGAGGCGGCGTTGGCGAACAGCATGACCAGACGGTCAATGCCGATGCCCTGCCCCGCGGTCGGCGGCAGGCCGTATTCCAGGGCGCGTACATAGTCCGCGTCGTAGTGCATAGCCTCATCGTCACCGGCGTCTTTTTCCCGCACCTGCTCCTTGAAGCGTTCGGCCTGATCTTCGGCGTCGTTAAGCTCCGA
>NZ_DFTP01000030.1:2125-5964 GCF_002381585.1 Marinimicrobium sp. UBA4209 | reverse complement strand
TGTCCACGGACAGTGATTCCACAATCACCGGCCGGCCATTTTCCCCGAGGAACCGCTGCACCCAATTGAGCCGCTCGCGGGGCTCGATATCTTTGAAATAGCCGCGCAGG
The DNA here is from genome assembly GCF_002381585.1 of Marinimicrobium sp. UBA4209. Lineage (NCBI taxonomy): Bacteria > Pseudomonadati > Pseudomonadota > Gammaproteobacteria > Cellvibrionales > Cellvibrionaceae > Marinimicrobium > Marinimicrobium sp. UBA4209. The sequence continues at coordinate 5,854 of NZ_DFTP01000030.1, read as the reverse complement.
CTGGAGGCAAAGTAGGCGCTCATGGTCAGGCTTTCCCGCACCCGGGTTTCGCCGTTGGGCAGGGCGCTCAATGACCGACGGATGTCGACTCGGCTGGGGTCGAGGGCGGGCACCTGAACCAGCGCAGGGCGCTCTCCCAGGGTCAGCGTCCAGGTGCTTCCCAGCCCGTCCGGTGCGACCCCGAGCAGATCGATGTTTTTGTTGGTGGCATCGATAAAGGTGCCGCCATTCCACTCCGGCAGATACACGACCATATGATCAAACTGATCGATGCTGGGCATGTCGGGGTCCACCGGGCCGGACAGATTGGCCAGGGCCAGCTCGGCGGGAATCCCGGCTTCGCGCAGCAGGCGCCAGAGCAGTACCGAGTGGTCCTTGCAGTCGCCAAAGCGGTCCTGAAGAATCTGCTGCGGTGGGTTGGGGGTGTAGCCGCGCACCCCGAACTCGAGCGCTTTGTAGGTCAGGGTGCGTTGCACATAGCCGGCAAGGGCGGCTATGCGTGCCCCGGTATCGTCCGGGGCGAGGCCGTCGGTGAGTGTGGCCACCAATGCATCCAGCTCCGGAGTGTCCGCGAGAATGACCTCGTTCACCCGCGTCCGGTAGTCTGATCCGGCTTCCCGCCACTGATTTTTACTGACCACAACCACACTGGCCATATAGTCTTCATCGTCCACTTGCATCGGCTCCCACAGCGCCGGGGTCGGGTTTTCCACGGTCCAGAGCAGAGAGTTCCGGCGCTTTTTGGGCTGGGGCGCGTTGGTCTGGTTGTACAGCAGGTAATCCAGTTCGCCCTCGATATAGAGCGCCGATAGCCCGATCGGACGCTGGCCGGACAAATATAGGCGCTCGAACGGGAATCGCTCGGCCGGGGAGCGCTGTTCCAGAGTGTATTCAAACTCGATCCGGTAACCCGGCGCCAATCCGGCCACCGGGGCGCGAACAACCTTGCCGAAGGTGGCCTGGTCGTAGTCCTCGGCATCGCCAATGTACAGGCTGCTCCGGTCCAGTGAAGACACCCGCTCGCCGTCTTCGTCAAACACCTCGAGGCGGTTTATATACAGGCGTTCAGAAAGCGGGTTGTAGCGGGCCATCAGCGTGCTGTGACGATTGACGCCGGCGGTGTCGTGCACCTGGATATGACGCACCTCGGTGGTTTTGAGCGGTCTGGCCGGGTCGTAGTGATAGGCCGTGACCGTCAGGGGGTAATGAGAGTCATAGCCGTCTATATCACTCACCTCGTCCGGAGGCGTCAGGGCGGGCCAGGCCACCGGCTCAATGGGGGTGTTGATGGAGGCGGAATCGCCCTTGCCCAACTGGGCGTTGGTGAAGCGCAGGTATTCAGCGGTGGCCCGGTCACCGGGCTGCAGGACCAGTGCCTGCTCGAATGACGCCTTGGCCTCCCGGTAGCGCTCAAGATGGTATTGGGCATCGCCCCGATAGTTGTACACGGTATTGGAACCCAACCCCCGTTCAATCAGCCGATCGCTGTAGGCGATGACCGCTTCGTAATCCCGCATGTCCCCGAGCACATCCATCCGGGTGAGGTGCAGGTTGGGGGAGTGAACCCCCCGGCGATCCGCCTCATCCAGAACCGTCAGGGCCTGCTGGTAGGCGGATCGGGCCCGGGCGACTTCTGCCTGCGCCTGGATGGCGACTGCGCCGGGCTGGCGGGGGCTGTGCTGGTCTAACACGGCCTGGGCCTGGTCGGCCCGATCCTGTTGCAGCAGGCTCTGCACATACGCGTAGAGGTCGTCTTCTGACAGGGAACCCAGTGCAAAGCCGCGCTGATAGTGGTCGATGGCGGCTGGATAGTTCTGCAGGTGGTACTCAAACCAGCCCAGCCAACCCTGGATCATGGCGTCGCTCTGGGCCTGAATGTCCGGGTGCTGCATGAACGCCAGCCCGTCCCGGTAGCGGTTCAGCAAGTTGTAGGTGGAGGCGGTGTTATTGATATAGACCTTGTCCTGTGGATCGAGTCGGGCGGCAAGGGCAAACCCTTTTACCGCGTCCAGATGGTTCTCTGCATTGTGGAAGTAGAGCCCGGCGGCGTTGTAGAACCAGGCTTGCGCCACGGGGTCGGCCGCAGCGTTGGGCTTTGACCAACTCACAGCGTCGATGACCTCTTCGGACAGAGTATCCAGGGCCGCGTCGTCCAGGGTGGTCCAGACGGCAAACAGGTGGGTGCAATCACCCCGGTTGACCAGGTGATAGCGAAAGCGCAGCGGCAGCTCATTCTCCCTGGGCAGAAGCCGCTCCCAGGACGCCGCCTCCTGTTCGCCAATACGTCGGGATTGGGGGTTGCGGACTCCCGGTGTGGGGTATTCGTGCCCGATGGCCCGTAACAGAGCATAGCGCACCGCCTCTTTACCGGGCCGCCAGTCGGTGAAGCAGGCGGGGACCGAGACGAAGGCTCCCTGCCAGCGCTCCCCGCCAATGTCCGGATGGCTGACATGCTCACTGACCTGTGGCCAGTGGGTCCAGTCGCTCCCGGTCAGGTCCAGTTGGTAGCCAAACGGCGATTCATAGGTCCCGAACGGCTGGCCGCTGGTGACGGGTTGAGCCTCGGAGGATCGGTTTTTCGCGGCGATAGCCCCGGGCGTCAGGACGGTCAACGCCAGAACAAGACTGGCAATACGATACAGGGGAATGCGAGGGGGCATGACGGAGGGTCCTTTATCCGGGTCCTTTTTCCGAGCCGTGATGGCTTATTATGGACCACAGCGCTCATGGGGAGTATGGCACGGGGGTCGCGTTTGTTCTGGGAGTCTAGCCGGAAAGTCCAGGGTGGGCAAATGGCGCGCCAAGTGGCCACCGAGGGGGATTTCGGGTGGTGACAGAGCTTCGGATAATGCTAGTATTTGTCCTTTCTTGCATCACGGCGCCCGGTGCGGCGCTTGAGAATAACAACTGAGGTAATATCGTGTCGAAACAATTGCTGATCTACAACAACATCTCCCCCGTCTCCAGCGAAGCGCACCGCGACTGGTCGATCCAGATTGACAACCACGCCTTTGCCGAGGAGCTGAATTCCGTGCCGCTGCTGGCGACCGAGATCACCTCTGTGGCCCGTGAACTGCCGGTGATTTTTGCCAAGACCCAGGACGATGGCGGTTTTGTTCCCCTGGCGGTGATGGGCCTGAAGAAAGGCCAGAACCTGTTTCTGGACGAGAAAAAGCGCCTGACTATGCGCTATATCCCGGGCTTCCTGCGCCGCTACCCCTTCGCCTTCGCCAATGACGGCAAGACGGACAACTTCACCCTGTGCATCGACGACCAGTTCGAAGGCTGGAGCAAAGATGGCAGCGAGGGCAAGCGCCTGTTCACCGAAACGGGCGAGCAGACCGAAGAACTCAAGGGCGTCATGGAGTTCCTGAAGGACTACCAGTATCGCGCCGAGCTGACCAATGTGTTCTGCAAACGCCTGTCCGAGCTCGAGCTGCTGGAGCCGATGGAAGCCAATATCAAGCTGAAAGACGGCCAGGAAGGCGGCGGTTTCAACCTGACCGGTTTCTACGTGGTCAACCGCGAAAAGCTCAAGAAAATCAGCGACGAAGACGTGTTGGACCTGTTCAAGAAAGACGGTCTGGAGCTGATCTTCAGCCACTTGCAGTCCATGCAGAACCTGAATGCACTGGTCAACAAGTACTCAGAGCAGTCCAAAGAAGCCGCCTGATTGTTTCGGTGGTTCAAAAAACCCGCACTGGCTGCGGGTTTTTTTGTGCCCGGCGT
>NZ_DFTP01000030.1:1143-2043 GCF_002381585.1 Marinimicrobium sp. UBA4209 | reverse complement strand
CGGGTTTTTTTGTGCCCGGCGTTCGGGCATCGGGGGCGCGAGCGGGGCAGATCAGGTGCCCTGGGCGGGTTCGTGGATGCGCACGATTAAAACGTCACAGGCAGCCTGGTGCAGAATATCGGTCGCGGTGGTGCCCAGCAGTCGCTTCAGTCCCTTTTCCCCGTGACTGCCGGTCACGATGACATCGGCGCCGAGCTTGCCGGCAAGATAAGTGATCTCCTGGGGCGCGTCGCCAAACAGTATGTGAAGGTGGTCGGGAGGTAGCGCCATGCCATCTGCATACGCCTGCAGGCGGGGAAACAGCTCCTGACGTACCTGCAGTTCCCCGTGGCGATGGTTGCGCCCGGTGCCGCTACCCAACGCTGTGACCGGGTGTTCGGCCACGTGGACCAGATGGAGGTGCGAGCCTGCTGTCGCGAGCTTTTTCGCGCCGCTCAGGACCTGGGCAGAGTCCTGGGTCAGATCCAGTGCCACCAGGAGGGTGTTATAGCGGGACATGGCAATCTCCCTTAACCGGTTCTAAGCTGTTGTCTCCATAAGTGTAGCCCAAGGCGTGGGTTGATCCGAACGAACCTGATGTAAGTAGTAGACTGTAATAACGGGATCAGGCTGCGTGGCCTCCGCAGGTGGGGCCGAAGACTGATCCGCCACACCTGTTAAAACCCGGAGAGCGGACTATGACCAGCACCGAGACCTCGCGCACCATCCTGTTGACCGGCGGCACCGGCTTTATTGGTGTACCTCTGTGTCATGCATTGCAGCAGCGGGGCTATCACCCGGTGGTGCTCACGCGGGACACCCTGCGGGCCGCGCGGGTTCTGGGTACCGGCGTCAGCCTGGTATCGGAGCTGAACCAGTTGCCGGATCGACCGGTCGACGCGGTGGTCAATCTGGCCGGCG
>NZ_DFTP01000030.1:374-1047 GCF_002381585.1 Marinimicrobium sp. UBA4209 | reverse complement strand
CGCGGTGGTCAATCTGGCCGGCGAGCCCCTGGCCAGTGGCCGCTGGAATGACCGGCGCAAAGAGGAATTTCGGCGAAGCCGTATCGGGACCACCGAGGCGCTGCTGGCCCACTTTCAACAGCGGGGCCACTTTCCGGAACGGATGGTCAGCGGCAGCGCCATCGGCTTCTACGGCGATGGGGGNNGGTGACCGACCGCTGACCGAAGCGGATGGTAGCGGTACGGGCTTCGCGGCCCAGTTATGCAGGGATTGGGAGGCGGTGGCGGAGCGCTTTGCCGACTCCGGCACCCGGGTCTGTCGGTTGCGGACCGGTATTGTGCTGGGGCCCGGTGGGGGTGCGCTGCAGTCCATGTTGTTGCCCTTCAAACTGGGGTTGGGCGGGCGTCTGGGGTCGGGGCGCCAGTGGATGTCCTGGGTTCACCGGACGGATCTGGTGCGCCTGATTCTGCACTGCCTGGAACAGGACAACCTGTCCGGACCGGTGAACGGAACGGCGCCGAATCCGGTCACCAATCGCTACTTCACCCGCTCGCTGGCGAAGACGCTCCATCGCCCGGCCATATTTCCCGCGCCGGCATTCATGTTGCGGGCCATGATGGCCGATATGGCGGATGAGTTGTTGCTGGTCAGTCAGCGGGTATTACCGGAGGCGGCGCTGGAGTCCGGTTTTCA
>NZ_DFTP01000030.1:0-249 GCF_002381585.1 Marinimicrobium sp. UBA4209 | reverse complement strand
TTTCAGTATCCCGAACTGTTGCCGGCGCTGGAGCAGATTCTTCGTAACCCCGGGAACGAGTAGGAATAAATATTTTTCTTCAGAGCCTTGAAAACGGTCTGGTCGGCCTTATTTTTTCAGTGAGCCCGCTCGAATTGAGGGGCCTGGTTGCCGGCACTACCTGATGGCTAGTGTGTCCAGATGAGCAACACGCTGTTGCTCCCGGCCGGTAGCATTTACTGAACCCGACTCGATCATTGTGATGAGTCC
>NZ_DFTP01000002.1:259-3020 GCF_002381585.1 Marinimicrobium sp. UBA4209 | reverse complement strand
AGGCCAACGGCCGCATCCGCCGTAACCACACCACGACGCGCATCCGCCGTTACCAAAACGCCCCTAACATAATCTCCCTCGACGCCCCTCGCCTATGAAATACCGCGACCTCCGAGACTTCATCCACCTGCTCGAACAACGCGGCGAACTCAAACGCATCACCGCCGAAGTCGATCCCTACCTGGAAATCACGGAAATCTGCGACCGCACCCTGCGTGCCGGTGGCCCCGCCCTGCTGTTTGAAAACCCCAAGGGCTACGATATTCCGTTGCTGGGCAACCTGTTCGGCACTCCTGAGCGGGTGGCGCTGGGCATGGGTGAAGAATCCGTGGAAGCCCTGCAGGAAGTGGGCAAGCTGCTCGCCTTTCTGAAAGAGCCCGAGCCCCCCAAAGGCTTCAAAGACGCCTGGGAGAAACTGCCGATTTTCAAACAGGTCCTCAACATGGGCCCGAAGGTCGTGCGCAAGGCGCCCTGTCAGGAAGTGGTACTGGAAGGCGACGCGGTGGATCTGGACAGGCTCCCCGTTCAGACCTGCTGGCCGGGCGATGCCGGCCCGCTGGTCACCTGGCCGCTGGTGATTACCCGGGGCCCGGAAAAAGAGCGACAGAACCTGGGCATCTACCGGATGCAGAAGATCGGCAAGAACCGGTTGATCATGCGCTGGCTCGCCCACCGCGGCGGCGCTCTGGATTTTCGGGACTGGCAGAAAGCCCACCCGGGTGAGCCCTTCCCGGTCTCCATCGCGCTGGGCGCGGACCCGGCCACCATTCTTGGCGCGGTCACACCAGTACCAGACACTTTGTCCGAGTACGGGTTCGCCGGATTGTTGCGGGGCGACAAAACCGAAGTGGTGAAAAGCCAGACCAACGACCTTCAGGTGCCCGCCTCCGCCGAATTCATTCTGGAAGGCTATCTCGCCCCGGACGATATGGCCGATGAGGGGCCGTTTGGGGATCATACCGGTTACTACAACGAGGTGGATCGGTTCCCGGTCTTTACCGTGGAGCGCATCACCCACCGCAAAGATCCGATTTATCACAGTACCTACACCGGCCGCCCGCCGGATGAACCGGCCATTCTCGGCGTGGCACTGAACGAGGTGTTCGTGCCGATTCTGCGCAAGCAGTTCCCGGAAATTGTGGACTTCTATCTGCCGCCAGAGGGTTGCTCCTACCGCATGGCGGTGGTGACCATGAAGAAACAGTACCCCGGTCACGCCAAGCGGGTGATGATGGGCGTCTGGTCGTTCCTGCGTCAGTTCATGTACACCAAGTTTGTGATTGTGGTGGATGATGATGTCAATGCGCGGGACTGGAAGGATGTCATCTGGGCAATCACCACCCGCATGGACCCGAGCCGGGATACCGTGCTGGTGGATAACACCCCCATTGATTACCTGGACTTCGCCTCGCCGGTGTCCGGATTGGGTTCGAAGATGGGGCTGGATGCCACCAACAAGTGGCCCGGTGAAACTGATCGCGAATGGGGCAGTCCTATTGTGCAGGACCCCGAGGTCAAGCAGCGCGTGAATGCGTTGTGGGATACGTTGGGGATAGATTCGTAGTTGGGACGGCAACGGCGGATGCGCTTCGCTTATCCGCCCTACGCGAACTGCCGTGCTAATCCGACCTACGGGTCACTTGCTTCCAATCACCGGCGGACGCTATGCGATTACTGTTTGTTATTTTAACGTTTTTGATGTCTCTCGCCACCCACGCAGAGAACCCGACCTACCCCCTCAATTACCACGTCACCCTGAACCCCGAACACGACCGCGCCGAGGTGGTGATTGAAAGCGACCACCGGGGCCTGCTGAAATTACTGGATTTTGATCTCAGCTCCGGCCGCTATTCCAATCTGGAAGCCAACGGCGAGCTGAAAATCGAAGACGATCGCGCACTCTGGACGCCGCCCAAGCGCAACGCCCGTTTAACCCTGCACGTAGAAGTGTCCCACGAGCGCGACCCGGGCGAGTACGACTCTCTGATGACCGAGAACTGGGCCATCTTTCGGGGCGACGACATCATTCCGGCGGCCCGCGTGCGGACAGCAGGTAAGGTTTACGCCGAGGCCTGGCTGGAATTTTCGTTACCGAAGCATTGGACCAGCGTCACCACCGGCTGGGATAAAGAGGGGGCACGCCGGTTTCGGATCGACAACCCCGAGCGGCGCTTCGACCGGCCCACTGGCTGGATGATTGCCGGACAACTGGGCACCCGCCGGGAGAAGCTGGGTGAGACCGAGTTGGTGGTCAGTGCGCCAAAGGGCAGCAGCCTGCGGCGGATGGATGTGGTGACCCTGATCACCAACGTCTGGCCCGAGGTCGAACAGGCATTTCAAACCGCGCCCCCCAAATTCGCGGTCATCGGCCACGGCGACCCCATGTGGCGCGGCGCCCTATCTGGCCCCAATGCCCTGTTTCTCCACGGCGACCGGCCCATGGTCAGCGAAAACGGAACCAGCACGGTCATTCACGAGCTGATCCATGTGGTCACCCGGATAGACAGCCGTGATAGAAGCGATTGGTTGGTCGAGGGGCTGGCGGAATTTTATGCGGTGGAACTGCTGTATCGGGCCGGGTCGCTGACCGAAGCCCGACGCACGCGAATTATGGAAGGTTTGGCCGACTGGGGTAGCGAAGTGAAAACCCTGCGTAAGAAACGTTCGGCCGGCGCCACCAGCGCCCGGGCGGTGGTGCTGCTCGATGAGCTGGACCGGGAAATTCAGAGTGTGACAGACGGCGAGCGCAACCTGGATGATG
>NZ_DFTP01000002.1:0-140 GCF_002381585.1 Marinimicrobium sp. UBA4209 | reverse complement strand
CGCGGGTGTTGATAGAGAAGCGCACGGTGACCACCGGGATGTTTTTGGAGGTGGTGAACGAGGTGATGGGTAAACCCTCAAAGGTGCTGGATACGCCGCTGCTTCGGCAGGCGGAATAGTTGGGTTACGGCGGATGCGGG
>NZ_DFTP01000065.1:330-6240 GCF_002381585.1 Marinimicrobium sp. UBA4209 | reverse complement strand
CGGTTCGGGCTGGCGCAATTGCATCAGTTGCGCGGCCGGGTGGGGCGCGGCTCCGAGGCCAGTCACTGCGTTTTATTGTACGGCTCGCCGCTCTCGCGCCAGAGTCGGGAGCGCCTGGCGGTGATGCGCGATTCCAGCGATGGTTTTGTGATTGCCGAGCGGGATCTGGAATTGCGCGGCCCCGGTGAGGTGCTGGGCACCCGGCAGACCGGGGAGATGCAGTTCCGGATCGCGGATCTGCAGCGCGATGCCGATCTGTTACCCCGCGTCCAGGCGGGCGCCCAACAGCTGCTCGGTCGGCACCCGGCGCTGTGCAATGCCATCATGGAACGTTGGCTGGGGGATAACCGACGATATTTTCAGGTATAAGACGCCAAACTGTGCACCAGTCGACATCGGTCCGGCGGACATCGACTAAACTGAAGAACAGATACAGCCCGCGCCTGGCGGGCTTCAATAAACAGAACCTGTGCATAAAACGCTTGATCAAGCGCCCGGCTTCTTACACACTGAACGTCACATTGGAGTCGTAATTTTCGGCGACACTGGCCGAAGCCAGATCAAGAACGGGCGTCTGTTGAACAAAAAGGAGTCAAACGTGCCGCTACCCACCAGCGTCGAATCGTTGCTGAACAGCCAAAATATTCACTATGACCTGGCCACCGCCCCGGTGGATGCCAACAATCAACCGCTGTGGCACGATCAGCATCTGCGCAATGTCGGGGCCGCCAAAGCGGTTCTTCTGGAAGATGAAAAAGGTCGCATCCTCGCAGTGATTTCCGCCGACACGCTGCTCGATCTGAACGCCGTCAATCGGCAGATGGATCGGGAGCTTCGGGCGACCAATCAGGGTGCGGTGCGTCAGTTCTGTGATACCTACAGCCTGCAGTCGGTGCCCGCGCTGCCCAAGCTGGCCGGTCTTCCAACGCTGGTGGACAAACAGTTGCTGAGCCGGGAAAGCCTGCTGCTCGACTCCGGTGACGATACCCAGTTGTTGCACATCAACCGGGATGATTTTCAGCAGGTTCTTGAAGACGCCATCATCTGTGATATCGCCACGCCTCTGGACCCACTGGAAGTGGATATCAGTGCGGAGCGGGATGAGGAACAGATTCTCGGAGCGGTGCGTAACTTTACGCAGCTGCGTACTCGGCAGCGCCTGGAGGAAACCCTGGAGTTGCCGCCGCTGTCCGAAACGGCGCAGCGGATCATCAACCTGCGGGTGGACCCCAACGCCGACATCAGCGACCTGGCCCAGGTGGTGGAAACCGACCCGAGTCTGGCCGCTCAGGTGGTGAGCTGGGCGGCTTCGCCCTACTATTCCGCCCCCGGCAAAATCAAATCCATTCACGACGCCATCGTCCGGGTACTGGGCTTTGATATGGTGCTCAACCTGGCACTGGGACTTGCCCTGGGACGAAGCCTGAGCATGCCCAAAGACGGCCCGGAGGGGTATCTGGGTTACTGGCAAAAGTCGGTGTACATGGCGGCCACCATTGAAGGGTTGGTGACCGCGATTCCCCGAGAGCAGCGACCCACGTTCGGCATGGCTTACCTGTCCGGTCTGCTGCATAACTTCGGCTTCCTGATTCTCGCAGAGCTGTTTCCCCCCTACTTCAGTCAGTACTGCCGGATGACCGAAGCCAATCCGCACAGTACGCACCAGCCGATCGAACGACACCTGTTGGGCGTGACTCGCGAGCAGCTCGCCAGCACCCTGATGTCGCTCTGGTCCATGCCGGACGAGGTGGTTGTTGCCTTGCGTCACCAGAACAATCCCCGCTACCAGGGCGAGCACCACCAGTACGCCAAATTGATTTATGTCGCCGAACGGTTATTGCTTCAGCAGGGCGTGGGTCTGGGGCCGAAGCTGGAAATCCCGGCCTCGGTGTTTGCCGATCTGCACCTCGATCCGGACAAGGCTCAGGCGACCGTCACTAACGTGATGGAGGCCCTGGACGATCTGGACCACATTGCTTTACAGCTCAGCCCCCGCTAACCGCCGTCGCCACCATCGTTAGCGCGGGGCCAACCACCAAGGTGGCTCCTTCAGTCGAGAGAAGACGCTATGTTGAACCCGTCAGGGATCGCCAAGGCGGCCCGTATTCTGGCAGAACGACGTCGCAGTGGTGTTCAGGCGGAACGCCTGCCCAAGGATTGTCGCCCCGAGGATCTTGAGTCTGCCCTCGCCATTCAGGCCGAGGTCACCCGGGATCTGGGGGCGGAGATCGGTGGCTGGAAATGCCTCGAGCCACCGCCGGGCCGCCTGGTGGTGGCACCGATTCATGCTGAGGACATTCACCGGGGGTCCCCGGTTTCCGTGTGGGCGCCGGAGGGTTTTGCGCGGATTGAGCCGGAGTTGGCTTTTGTGCTGGGTCGGGGCCTGCCGCCCAGAGATTACCCCTACAGCGATAGCGAAGTGGATCAGGCCATTGCCCACACCCACCTGGTCCTCGAGTTGATTCACAGCCGCTACGCTGATCCGGCCGAGGCGGCGTTTCCCGAGATGCTGGCTGACGGCCTGCTGAATCAGGGACTGTTCATCGGCCCGGAAGTGGACCCGGAGTTGGCGCTGGAAGCGAGCGAGCTGCCCATCACACTGCACACCCGCAGCGCGGGTCCCGAGCACCACCAGGGGCGCCATCCCAATACCCAGCCTCGGGCGCCGCTGTATTGGCTGGTGGAATTCCTGCGCAGCCGAGGGCAGGGCATGAAAGCCGGTGAGATCATCATTACCGGCTCCTATGCCGGTGTGCTCGAGGCGCCGATGGAAGAGCCGGTGCGGGTCCAGTTCGGTGAGCTGGGGGAAATCAGCGTGTCATTCAAGGCACGCATTGAAGCGTGATTCAGGGACGGAGATACGCCGGATGAAAGCCGACAAGTTACCCGAAAAACCCAACTTTTCCTGTGATATTCCCCTGCGCTGGGGGGATATGGATGCCTTTGGGCACGTCAATAACACGCTGTATCTGCGCTATTGCGAAGAGGCCCGTTTCCAATGGTTGTCCCGAGCTGGCATCACGCTGGCGGCGGACAGCTACCCGGTGGTGGTGACCGTCGGATGTACCTTTCTGCGCCCGGTGGTTTACCCGGCGACCGTCCGTATCGACTGCTACGCGGCGGAGCCGGGCCGCTCCAGTTTTGTGGCCTCTTACCGGCTCTATACCACCGACAACCTCGAACAGCCCTGCGCCGAAGCCCACTCCAAGGTGGTCTGGGTCGGTGCCGATGGCAAATCCCGACCCCTGCCCGACTCCGTTCGGGCGTGGTTTGCCTCCTGATTGAGTCGTGAGCGTCAGTCCTCGTTGGAGATCGGGTGCTCGAACTGCTTCCGGTCGAGCAGCTTTTCGCTGTTCGCCACCACCGTCGACACCATCGCATCACCGGTCACATTGACCGCGGTACGCACCATATCCAGCAGCCGGTCCACCCCGATGATCAGCGCGACGCCCTCCACCGGCAGGCCGGCCTGCTGCAACACCATCGCCAGGGTGATCATCCCGACGCCGGGCACCCCGGCGGTCCCGATCGACGCCAGGGTCGCGGTCAGCACCACCATCAGGTAACCCATCAGGCCGATATCGATACCGTACACCTGGGCGATAAATGCCGTGGCGACGCCCTGCATGATGGCGGTGCCATCCATATTGATGGTGGCACCCAGCGGCACCGAAAATGAGGCCACCCGGTTGTCCACCCCAAGATCCTGTTCCACCGTACGCAGGGTAACGGGTATGGTCGCATTGCTGGAGGCGGTACTGAAACCGAACACCATCACCGAGCGCATCTTGCGCAGAAAAATCGCCGGACTCAGCCCCGTGAGCAGTTTGAGCAACAGGCTGTAAACCCCCAGCCCCTGTAAGAGCAACACAAACAGCAGGGTAAAAAAGTACAGGGCCAGGTCGGCGATGGCGCTCCAGCCCAGATCGGCAAACAGTTTGGCGAGCAGACAGAAGACACCGTAGGGCGCCAGGTGCATCAGAATCATCACCAGCTTCAGGACCACCGTGTTCAGGTGCCCGAAAAATTCCTGCATGTAGTGGGAGGCTTTGTGCTCACTGCGGGAGATGGCGATGCCGAGCAGCAGGGCAAAGACGATGATCTGCAGCATGTTGCCCTCGGCCATGGCCTCCACCGGGTTACTGGGGAAGATGCCTACCAGGGTGTCTTTCAGGGACGGCTTGTCGGCGACTTCAAACTCCTCGACTTCACCGGGCATGTCAATGCCTTCCCCCGGTTTCACCAGTTGCCCAATGCCCAGGGCGAGGGTAATGGCCACCGCCGTGGTGGCCAGGTAGAGGCCAATGGTCTTGATCGCTAGGGCTCCCATGCGGCTGTGCCCTCCCAGCGCGGCGCTACCGCACACCAGAGAGACGAATACCAGCGGAACCACCAACAGGGTCAGGGAGGCGATAAACACTTGGCCGACGCCATCGAACAGACCCCGGGCCAGCCAGGCGCGCAGAAAATGATCCTCGGAGGGTGCGATCAGGTGAATCAGCACCCCCGTGCCGACACCGAGAATCATGGCGAGCAGAATGCGTTTGGTCAGGGTCATAGCGGACTCTTATCGGTATAAAGAATCGGCCATTAAAGCAATCCCGGCCGGCCGGGTAAAGTCGCCCGCCGCCTGCAGGGCTGAGGGAAGCTGTTAGAATAGCCGCCGATGTGAGCTTATGCAGCGCCGGCCAGCTACGGCGAACGCCATGCCAGTGGGAGGCATTTTTGACACAGGACATTCCAGTATTACCGGCCAGTCGCCCGGCGGCCGGAGGATTTGCGCCGGGCCTGCAGGCGCCGCGCTGGCAGCCGGCCCGCCAGGGTCGACAGGGCTGCTGGCCGGTGGCCCTCAGGCCCTGGCTGTTGGATCGGGGCTCTCTGACGGCCAAGCTGATGGCGTTCAGTCAGGGGGAGTTCCGGGTCCGCGTGTTGCGTCAGGGGTTGGCCCGGCCGGATGTATCCGAGCGCCGCTGTCTGGGGGTTGGCCCCGGCCGCTGGGTGTTGGTGCGGGAAGTGATCCTGATGGGCAAGGGCGAACCCTGGGTATTTGCCCGCAGCCTCCTGCCCCTGAGCAGCCTCAAGGGGCGGTTGCGCCAGTTGCGTCATTTGAACACTCGGCCCCTGGGGGGCTTTCTGTTTCGCCAGCCCGACCTGGAGCGCGAGCCGATGGAAATCAGCCGGTTGAAGCCCGGCCAGCGCTATGTGCCGCCGTCATTGCAGCGGGGTGAGACCCTATGGGGAAGGCGGTCCGTCTTTCGCCTGGAGGGGCGCCCGCTGCTGGTCAGTGAAGTGTTTTTGCCCGCCTTTTTGGAGCGTGTAAGTCTATGAAACGACCGTCAGCTCAAAGCCCCCGCCGTCGTGGTGGCTCGAGTTCGTCCCGAATCGATTGGCGCGGGAGGCTGTCCGCCTATCTGCGCCTGACCCGGTTGAACCGTCCCATCGGCAGTTTTCTGTTGCTCTGGCCTACCCTCTGGGCGCTCTGGCTGGCGGCCGGCGGCCTGCCGGACTGGGATCTGCTGGTCATCTTTGTGCTGGGGGTGTTTGTCATGCGCTCGGCTGGTTGCGTGATCAACGATTATGCCGATCGGCATTTCGATGGCCATGTCAAACGGACCAAAGCCCGCCCTATGGCCACTGGCGAAGTCTCGGAGCGGGAAGCGCTCAGTCTGTTTGTGGGGCTCTGTCTGCTGGCCTTTGTCCTGGTGCTGTTCACCGACGCGTTCACCGTGAAGCTCTCCCTGGGCGGGGTCGCCCTGGCCTTTTGCTACCCCTTCATGAAGCGCTACACCCACTTGCCCCAGGTGGTGCTCGGGGCCGCGTTTGCCTGGGCGATTCCGATGGCGTTTGCCGCCCAGCGCGGCAGTCTGGGCACGGATGTCTGGCTGCTGTACACCGCCGTGCTGCTCTGGA
>NZ_DFTP01000065.1:0-254 GCF_002381585.1 Marinimicrobium sp. UBA4209 | reverse complement strand
CACCGCCGTGCTGCTCTGGACGGTGGTGTATGACACCCTCTATGCCATGGTGGATCGGGACGATGACCTCAAGGTGGGCATAAAGTCCACGGCGGTCCTGTTTGGCGATCTGGACCGGGCCATGGTGGCGGTGCTGCAGGGGCTGACCCTGTACGCGCTGGTGATGGTGGGCGGGCGCTTTGAGCTGGGTGTTCCCTATTATCTGGGGCTGGTCGCGGCGGCCGGGCTCTTTGGCTACCATCAGTACCTGATCC
>NZ_DFTP01000025.1:21630-34622 GCF_002381585.1 Marinimicrobium sp. UBA4209 | reverse complement strand
CGTCGGCGCCAAACCCCGGACAGGCTTCTCTGCCGCCCGCCAAAGAATCGGCGGAGCTGGACTGGGATGATGTGCAGCCTGTCGATATTATCGGGCTGGAGGTGGGCTACCGCCTGATCCCATTGGTGGATCGGGGGCAGGGCGGCGAGCTGCTCGGTCGGATCAAGGGGGTGCGTCGCAAACTCTCCCAGGAAATGGGTTTTCTGATTCCCTCGGTACACATTCGGGACAACCTGGATCTGCTGCCGAACAAATACCGGATCAGCCTGATGGGCGTTTCTCTGGCCGAAGCCGAGGTCTATCCGGATCGGGAAATGGCGATCAACCCCGGTCAGGTTTTTGGCGAGCTCGACGGCACCAAAACCAAGGATCCGGCTTTTGGGCTGGACGCCGTCTGGATTGATGCCAGTCAGAAAGAGAAGGCCCAGACCCTGGGGTACACCGTCGTGGATGCCAGTACCGTCGTCGCCACCCACCTGAATCAGATTCTGCAGAAACATACCTGGGAGCTACTCGGTCATGAAGATGTGCAAAAGCTGCTGGATATGCTGGCGAAAAACTCGCCCAAGCTGGTTGAGGAATTGGTCCCCAACACCATCAGCCTGAATGTGCTGCTCAAGGTGCTACAGAACCTGCTGCGCGAGCGGGTGCCGATCCGGGATATGCGCTCGATTGCCGAAGCATTGGCGGCCAATGGCAGCAAGAGTCAAGATCCCGCCGCTTTGACCAATGTCGCCCGGGTCGCACTCTCGCGCCAGATCGTCCAGAACATCGTGGGTTCAGAGCCGGAGCTGCCGGTTATCACCCTGGAGCCAGAGTTGGAACAGTTGTTGCTAAACACCCTTCAGCAGGCACAAAAATCTGGCGCGGACGACAGTGCCTTTATTGAGCCGAGCCTGGCGGAGCGACTGCAGCGCTCGCTCATGGAGGTGGCTCAGAAGCAGGAAGTGGCCGGTAAACCGCTGATCCTGCTGGTCGCCGCGCCGCTGCGCAATATGCTGGCCCGGTTCGCGCGCAACAGCGTGCCGGATATGAACGTTCTGGCCTACACCGAAGTGCCGGAAAACAAGCAGATTTCCATTGATGCCACGGTGGGCGCCGGTCAGACCAACAACCGGTAACCCGGACAAGACTCAGGGCCCTGATGATTCTGGCCCGAGTCCAACAACTAACAGGCCCGTTTTTTGACGAGGAGTACAACGATGCAGGTCAAACGATTTCTCGCGGCGGATATGCGACGCGCCCTGGAAATGGTTCGTCAGGAGTTGGGTCCCGATGCGGTCATCCTCTCCAGCAACCGCACGAAAGACGGGGTGGAGCTGTTGACCACTCAGGCCTCGGTGTCCCTCCCGGAGGCGGCCGAGAGGTCTGTGCCGGCTGCAAATGCCGAATCAGGCGAGCCACTCTCGACCGGACCCGCGTCGGAAACCGGGCAGCAGCGGGCCGATGCGATCGAGCGTGCCCGCCAGCGGCAACTGGCTCAGCGCGAGCTGGATGCTTCGGCGCGCGAGTTTCTTCAACCGAATCAGCGCGTCAATGCGGGTATTCGGGTGGAGCGCTCTCTGCTTGAATCCGCCGGGACTGACCGGGACCCGGTCAGCGTGAGCAAGCCTGAACGGAATACGTCTCGGGCGGCCGGCTTTGTCAGTGCCGCCGAGCGTTACCCGCTGCGGGACGATGAGCCGCCCGCGGGTCCGGTGAGTACGGCGGGCACGGAAACCACCGATCCGCGGTTGGATAGCCTGCAGGCGGAATTGGCTGAAATGCGCTATCTGCTCGAAGAGCAGCTCTCACAGATGCTCGGCCCGAAGCCGGCGGCTCGCGCACCGGGCCTGGCGAGCATTGGCCGGCGCCTGGAGCGGATGGGGTTGTCCCCGGAGGCCGCGGAAGCCATTCTCAACGACACCCCGGCCGGTCAGCCACTCGCGCAAGCCTGGACGGGTGCGCTGGCGCAGCTGGCGCGCAAGTTGCCGGCTGACGGCGCCGACCCGGTCTCCCGGGGTGGCGTCTACGCACTGGTCGGCCCCACCGGGGCCGGCAAAACCACCACCATCGGCAAGCTCGCGGCCCGCTATGTCATGGAACACGGTGCCCGGGATGTGGCCCTGGTGACCCTGGATACCCACCGGATCGGCGGCCATGATCAGCTTCGCTCCCTGGCGCGTATCCTCGGTGTGACTCTGCGGGTGGTAGACGATCAGTCCAGCCTGGAGTCGGTGCTCTACAGTCTGCGCCGTCACGCACTGGTGCTGATTGATACCGCGGGATTCCGCCAGGGCGATCCCCGGCTGACCGAGCAGCTCGACACACTCCGTCGCCTGCCTCAGGTCAAACCACTGATGGTGCTGCCCAGCACCAGTCAGGCGGCGATGTTAAAGGCCTCAGTGCACGCCTACGGCGGTCAGGGTCTGACCGGCTGCATTCTCAGTAAGCTCGATGAGAGCGCGAGTCTGGGTGAGGCACTGGGTGTAGTCATGCAGGCCGGGGTGCCAATCGTCTATACTACCGACGGTCAGGATATTCCCCGGGATATTCAGGTGGCTCGCCCGCACCAGTTGGTGACCCGAGCGGCCAGCCTGGTTGGTCGGCGCGATGACGCCGCGCGCCGCCCCCAGGGTGCCACGGCCACCGTCGCCCGCCGGGCCCTATAATCGACCTTGTTAGGGTCAGTCGAAGAACGTGAGGAGTAGAACGGCAGATGAGTCAAATGCGTCCGGTTCAAGTCATAGCAGTGTCCGGCGGCAAGGGCGGTGTGGGAAAGAGTAATATTTCCGTCAACCTGAGTATCGCTTTGGCCGAACTTCGCCGCCGTGTGGTGCTGCTGGATGCGGACCTGGGCCTCGCGAATGTCGATGTGCTGCTCGGTCTCAAGGCCAAACATACCCTGTCCG
Source organism: Marinimicrobium sp. UBA4209 (assembly GCF_002381585.1). Classification (NCBI taxonomy): domain Bacteria; kingdom Pseudomonadati; phylum Pseudomonadota; class Gammaproteobacteria; order Cellvibrionales; family Cellvibrionaceae; genus Marinimicrobium; species Marinimicrobium sp. UBA4209. Next base: position 31,731 of record NZ_DFTP01000025.1, on the reverse strand, counting down.
ATGTGCTCAACGGCGAAATGGGGCTTCGGGATGTGCTGGTTAACGGCCCCTCCGGTCTGAAAATTGTCCCCGCCGCCTCGGGCGTCCAGCGCATGACCATGCTCGGGCCCCGTGAGCATGCGGGCCTGATCAATGCCTTCAGTGAGCTGAGTGATCAGGTGGATATTCTCGTGGTGGATACCGCCGCCGGTATCTCCGATACCGTGGTGAGCTTCGTTCGGGCCGCCAATGAAGTACTGGTGGTGGTGTGCGACGAGCCGTCGTCCATTACCGATGCCTACGCCCTGATCAAGGTGCTCAACCGGGATCACGGTCTGCAACGTTTCCGAGTAGTGGCGAATATGACCCGCACCACCCGCGAAGGGCAGATGATGTTCAACAAGCTGAACAGCGTGTGCGAGCGGTTTCTGGATGTCACCCTTCAGTATGTGGGCCATGTTCCCTTTGACGAAAATGTGCGCAAAGCCGTACAGAAACAAAAGTCACTGCTGGAGTTCGCCCCTCAGAGCAAGGCGGCGCAAGCGATTCGTACGCTCGCCAAAGAAGTGGATCAGTGGCCTCTGCCCAGCGCGCCCACGGGGCGGCTGGAATTTTTTGTCGAGCGTCTGCTCCAGGTCGCCAACAGTCGCTAGATGGTGTGAGGTAGCTGACAATGGCCGCAGCCGATGGATTAGCCATGTACGATAAAACCCGACAACTTGGCAACCAGATACGGGTGGAGGACTATGCGTCCCTGGTAAAGCGCATTGCCCATCACATGATGTTGCGCATGCCTGCCTGTGTGCAGGTTGACGACCTGATCCAGGCCGGCATGATCGGCCTGATTGAAGCCTCTCAGAAGTATGATGCTTCCAAGGGGGCCAGCTTTGAAACCTACGCCGGTATCCGCATTCGCGGTGCCATCGTGGACGAAATGCGCCGGGGCGACTGGGCGCCGCGCTCGGTGCACCGGAACGCCCGGCGGATTAGCGAGGCTATTGGTACTGTGGAAGGGCGTACTGGTCGGGATGCCCAGGATGCCGAAGTGGCCGACGAGCTGGGTATTGAGCTGGATGAGTATTTCGATATGCTGCGGGATGCCAGTGCCAGCCGGTTGTTCAGCTACGAAGAGACCTTCGGCGATGACGACACCAGTCAGCATATGGCGGGCCCAGGCTCCGAGCACGCCAGCCCCCTGGACGGAATTCAGCGCACGGCGCTAAAGCAATCCCTTGCGCAGGCGATAACCCAACTACCGGAGCGGGAAAAGCTGGTGTTGGCGCTCTATTACGATGAAGAGCTTAACCTGAAGGAGATCGGGCAGGTCCTCGGGGTCAGCGAATCCCGGGTCAGCCAGATCCACAGCCAGGCCGCCCTGCGCCTGAGAACCCGGCTGGCCGACTGGCAGGGTAATGATTGACGCGCCAGAGGTTTGTGGGTACTTTGCCGGGCACGGCCTTGCTAGAATACCAATTTCACCGGTGTGGTGGGCGCCCTGTGGCGCTACTTCCCATTCTTGAAACCAGACTCCCGCCAGAGTAGACGGAGGTTGCATTGGATAAAAACATGAAGATCCTGATTGTCGACGATTTCTCGACAATGCGACGGATTATTAAGAACCTGCTCAGAGACCTGGGGTTCAGCAATACCCACGAGGCTGACGACGGGGTAACCGCCTTGCCGATGCTGCGCAGCGGCGACTTTGACTTCCTGGTGACCGATTGGAACATGCCCGGTATGACCGGCATCGATCTGCTGCGCGCGGTGCGCGAGGACGAGAAGCTGCATGCATTGCCGGTTCTGATGGTGACCGCTGAAGCCAAGCGCGATCAGATTATTGAAGCCGCTCAGGCCGGTGTGAACGGGTACGTGGTCAAACCGTTTACCGCTGCGGCGCTCAAGGAAAAGATCGAGAAAATTTTTGAACGCGTCGGTTAAACCGCGCGCCGTCGGTGTCTTGGGGCGCCGGCCCATAGCGACAATAAGGCTTATTCATGGCTTCAACATCCCAGTTGCATGAAAACGACGAGTTCATCTCCGAGCTGAAAGAGTGCGCCAAGCTGCTGGTCGACAAGCTTCAGGGAGACCAGTATGAAGAGGCCTCCCAGCTGATTCACGCGATCACCGAAGTGCGCGACCGGCATATTTTCCAGTCCGTCGGGCGTCTGACGCGCGGGCTGCACGATGCCATCGTCAACTTCAACGTTGATGGTGACCTCAGCTCCGAACCGCCCGATATCAAAAACTCCGAAATTCGGGACGCCTCCAACCGTCTGAACTACGTCATTGACCTGACTCAGCAGGCCGCCGAAAAAACCATGGATATGGTGGACGAGTCGGCGCCCATCGCCACCAATCTCGGGCAGGAAGCCGGCTCTCTGAAAGAGGAGTGGGCCCGGCTGAAGCGCCGCGAAATGAGTCCGGATGAGTTTCGCGAGCTGTACCACCGGATGGACGATTTTCTGGGGCAGATGGTGACCGGCACCGAGACCATCGGTCGTAACCTGCAGGAGATTGTGCTCGAACAGGGATTTCAGGACTTGACCGGTCAGGTGCTCAAGCGGGTGATCGGGCTGATCAATGATGTGGAGCAGGACCTTGTCAGCCTGGTCCGGATTGCCGCCCAGGTGGAAGATGTTACAGGTTTTGTGCCCGAGGCCGATAGTGAAGAAGCGGCAGTGAAAAAACGTGAACAGAGCTCCGGAGAGGGGCCGCAGATGAACGCCAGCGAACGGGCTGACGTGGTATCCAGTCAGGACGAAGTGGACGATTTGCTGTCGAGCCTGGGTTTCTGACCTGGGTCGGAACAGGGTTCACCCGCAGGCGCAATGCGCGCCAGGGTGGTCAGCCAGGGGCGACCACCCGATGACAATAACCGGTGAGATAGGTTTGATAGGAGCGCTGAATGGGGTTCGGTGACGACGAAGAAATTCTCCAGGACTTCCTGGTCGAAGCAGGCGAAATACTGGAGAAGCTCTCCGAGCAGCTGGTCGAGCTGGAGCAGCGCCCCGACGACGCTGATTTGCTCAACGCGATTTTCCGTGGTTTTCATACCGTCAAGGGTGGGGCTGGGTTTCTCCAGCTCGATCCCATGGTGGAGTGTTGCCATGTGACCGAGAACCTGTTCGATGTGTTGCGCAACGGCCAGCGCCAGGTGACTTCCGAGTTGATGGACGTGGTGCTGCAGTCGCTCGATACCATCAACCAGCAGTTTGCGGAAGTGTCGCAACGGGAAGACATGTCGTCGGCCGATCCTCAGTTGATCGACACCCTGCAGCGGCTGGTGAACGGCGAGCCGATTGACGGTGGCGCCGATACCACCTCAGAAAGTGATCAGAGCCACGGGTCCGGTGAGCCGGTGGGTAACGACACACCCAAAGCCCAGGGTGATATTACCGACGACGAGTTTGAGCAGCTGCTGGATGCCATTGCCGATGAGCCCGGTGCCGCGCCCGCCAAAAGCGGATCCGACTCGAAGCCGTCGCCAGAGCAGGGTGATGTCATTCAGGAAGACGAGTTTGAAGCCTTGCTGGATGAGCTGCACGGTAAAGGCAAAGGCCCGGGTGCGAGTCAGCCGGCCAAACCATCCTCCGAAGCCCCCGCTTCAGACAGCGATGAAATCGATGACGATGAATTCGAAGCGCTGTTGGATCAGTTACACGGTAAGGGCAAGGGCCCGGGGACCGGCACAACGGCAAAGTCTGCGGCGCCAGAGCCGTCTGAACCAGCCCAAGCGCCCGCAGAAAGTGGTAAATCCGCATCGGGCAATTCGTCCAACAATGATCTGATCAGTGACGATGAGTTCGAGTCGCTGCTCGATGAGCTCCATGGCAAAGGGCAGGGGCCAACCCGCAAGCAACCTGACGCCTCCGGAAAGCCGGATACCAGTGCTGCGGCAAAACCCGATAGCGCCCCGTCGGCTCCAAAAGCCGCTTCACCCGCTCCCGCCGCACCGGCCGGAGGTGGCGCGGGCGATGGCAAGAAGCCGCCGGCGTCTCGACCCTCCGGCAAGCCGGCCGATCGGGACGGTGGTCCGGCGCCGGCCGAAACTACCGTGAGGGTCGATACCCAGCGTCTCGACGAAATCATGAACATGGTGGGCGAGCTGGTATTGGTGCGCAATCGCCTGGTGCGGCTGGGTGACGATATTGAAAACGAATCCCTGGCCAAAGCGGTCTCCAATCTCGACGTGGTAACCGCCGACCTGCAGACCTCCGTGATGAAAACCCGGATGCAGCCGATCAAAAAAGTGTTCGGCCGCTTCCCTCGGGTAGTGCGGGATCTGGCGCGCAACCTGAAAAAAGAAGTGAATCTGGAGCTGGTGGGGGAGGACACCGACCTGGATAAAAACCTGGTTGAGGCGCTGTCCGATCCTCTGGTTCACCTGGTGCGCAACTCAGTGGACCACGGTATCGAATTGCCCGACCTGCGCGAGGCGAATGGAAAACCACGCACTGGTAAAGTCGTTCTGGCGGCTGAGCAGGAGGGCGATCACATCCTGCTGTCGATCACCGACGACGGCGCGGGCATGGACCCTGACAAACTGCGGGACATCGCCGTGGAGAAGGGAGTCATGGATCGGGACAGCGCCAATCGCCTCTCGGACACCGAAGCATTCAACCTCATTTTTGCCCCCGGGTTCTCTACCAAGAAAGAAATTTCCGATGTGTCCGGTCGGGGTGTGGGGATGGATGTGGTCAAGACCAAGATCACCCAGCTCAACGGCACCATCGAAATCCAGTCCACCAAGGGTGAGGGCACCCGGCTGAACATCAAAGTGCCGCTGACCCTGGCGATCATGCCGACGCTGATGGTGATGCTGGCAGAGCAGGCCTTCGCTTTACCGCTGGCCAGCGTGCAGGAAATTTTTCACATGGATATGTCCAAAACCCACACCGTGGACGGCCAGGAGTGCGTGACCATCCGCGATCGGGCCATTCCGGTTTTCTACCTGAAAGACTGGCTGATCACCGGACCGCGTAAGGCCCGGGAGCGTGAGGCACATGTGGTCATAGTTGCCATTGGTACCCGCATGGTGGGCTTTGTGGTCGATCAACTGATCGGGCAGGAAGAGGTGGTGATCAAACCCCTGGGCAAAATGCTTCAGGGCACCCCCGGAATGGCCGGTGCCACCATCACTGGCGATGGCACCATGGCATTAATCCTCGATATTCCGGGGTTGCTCAAGCGCTACGCGGGCGGCGTATAATCCCGATTGAACTCTGTGCTCCCCGACGAAGAGGAGCGGACGTACTGAACAGGCTGGAGTAAGCAATAATGCCATTGAGGGTGTTAATCGTAGATGATTCGAACTTCTTTCGTCAGCGACTGAAAGAAATGATCGATCAACACCCGGATCTCTCGGTCGTGGGAACCGCGACCAACGGCCGTGAGGCGGTGGAGCTGGCCCGCTCCCTGCGCCCGGACCTGGTCACTATGGATTTCGAAATGCCGGAGATGGACGGCATTACCGCCGTGCGCCATATCATGGCGGACCGGCCCGTCCCGATTCTGATGTTCTCGTCCCTCACCTATGAGGGCGCGCGCATTACCCTGGACGCGCTGGCGGCCGGTGCCATGGACTTTATGCCCAAGGATTTTGGGGAAGTGTCCCGCAATGCTCAGGGGCTGCGGGATAAACTGCACGAACGCCTGCTGACCCTCGGTCGGCAGGCCCGCGCCTCCGCGTCCGCCTCGCGCGAGGCAACTCGCCTGCAACCCGCCAGACCGGTGGAAAAACCCACGGAAAAACCGGTTGCCCGGGAGCCGCAGACGCCGGCGCGCCCTCGTGGTAGCTATAAGTTGTTGGTTATCGGCGCCTCGACCGGTGGGCCGGTGGCGCTCACCGATGTATTGGTCAACCTGCCCGCCACTTTCCCGCTGCCCATTGTTCTGGTGCAGCATATGCCGGAGAACTTTACCCGCGCCTTCGCCGAACGGCTGAATCGCCAATGTCAGATTCAGGTGCGCGAGGCGCAAGAAGGGGATACCTTGCAACCGGGGGTAGCGTTGCTGGCACCCGGAGGAAAGCAGATGATGCTGGATGCCCGGGGCGGGCTACGCATCGTCGAAGACGAGCGCATGACCTACAAACCCTCACTGGATATCACCTTCGGCTCGGCCGCCAAGCACTACGGGAACAAAGTGCTGGGCGTGGTCCTGACCGGGATGGGGGCTGATGGTCGGGAGGGGGCTCGCATGCTCAAAAATGCCGGCTCGAGCATCTGGTCACAGGATGAAGCCAGTTGCGTGATTTACGGTATGCCCATGGCGGTAGCCAAAGCCGGATTGTCGGATAAAGTGCTCAGCCTGAAAGACATTGGCCCCAGACTCGTGCGTGAGGTCTGCTGACATGGATATCCTCAGCATACTCGGTGTCATCATTGGCTTCGCAGCGCTGATTGGCGGCAACTTTGCTGAGGGCGGCAGCCTCTCTTCTCTACTCAATGGCCCCGCTGCCGTGATCGTGATGGGTGGCACTCTGGGGGCGGCCATGCTCCAGACCCCCAAGGTCCACCTCAAGCGTGCGCTGCAGATTTTCCCGTGGATTTTTCGGCCTCCGGTCAATGCGTTTCGCGGTGGTATTGACCAGATTGTGCGCTGGTCGATAACAGCTCGCAAACAGGGCCTGCTCGGACTGGAGGAAATCGCCGACCACGAAAAAGATCCCTTTGCGCGCAAGGGCCTGCAACTGATGGTCGATGGCAGCGAGCCGGACGTGATCCGCCGGGTCATGGAAAACGAACTGGTGCTCAGCGAGCAGCGTGATCAGGACGCCGTGCGCTTCTATGAAAGTATGGGTGGCTATTCGCCCACGATTGGCATCATCGGCGCGGTCATGGGGTTGATCCATGTGATGCGCAACCTTGCCGATCCCGAACAGCTCGGTCCGGGTATCGCCGTGGCGTTTGTGGCGACCATCTACGGGGTCGCGCTCGCCAATCTGTTTTTGTTGCCCATCGCCAACAAACTCAAGATGTGTATCAATGAGCGCTCCCATTACCGGGAACTGATGATCGAGGGCATCATTGCCATTGCTGATGGCGAGAACCCGCGCTCCATTGAAATGAAACTCAACGGCTACCTGCACAAGTAGAGGTTGCCCATGCCGCGCCGTCGCCCCACAGAACTGCACGTGAATCACGAGCGCTGGCTGGTGTCCTACGCGGATTTCATTACGCTGCTGTTTGCGTTTTTTGTGGTGATGTACTCCATCTCTCAGGTCAATGAGAGCAAATACCGGGTGCTGTCAGATACCCTGATGGAGGCCTTTGAGCCGGCCCGCGCGGTCCAGCCCATTCAGGTGGGCCAGCCTTCGCGCTCACCGTCAGCCAGTGCTATCGATATTCGGGGCGACGATCGCGGAGATACCGAACACCCAATGCTGGGCGAATCCGGGGGCCTTGCGGGCGAAGAGGGCCTGGGTGAGCTGGGAGAACTGGCGGAACGTATCAGCGAGCGTTTTTCCGATCTGATTGGCGATGACCTGCTGGAAGTGTATGCCAATGAATACTGGCTGCAGGTCGAGCTGCGAGACAGTATTCTGTTTGAGTCGGGCAGCGCCGAGCTCAGTGGCCAGGCTCGGGATATTTTCGCGGAAATGGCCCGTCTGTTGGCCGAGTATGACAACCCGATTCAGGTGGAGGGACATACGGACAACCAGCCCATCCGCAATCTTCGCTACCCCAGTAACTGGGAGTTGTCCGCCGCGCGGGCCAGTGCCATTGTCAAATTGCTGTCTGGAGCCGGTGTCTCGGCGCAGCGTTTGTCGGCCGTGGGGTACGGGGAGCACCAGCCCAGTGCGGACAACGACACACCGCAGGGGCGAGCCCAGAACCGCCGGGTTGCCTTGATGATTGCCCGCGAAGCGATGCCGCGCCCGAGTGCAGCGCTGGATGGAAACGGGGCGGAAAGCGGAATCCTGCCGCCGCGCGAGGCCGGCCCGGAGGGTGCACCTCAAGAATCCGCTCCGGAGGCCGATAGCTCTTCGGGCGACAGTGGGGAATCCGCCGCACCGGTCGAGCCGGTGCAGTTGGAGGGCGGGGGTCTGCTCTTCAGTAGTGACCCGGATTTGCCACGGCAGCGATAGCCCCAGTTTGAATGGATAGTACCCGCTCGAATGGTATGTCTGTTGCTTAATCCTGGTTCAACGTAACGTAAACCGGATTGGCCTGCGGAATTTTGGCGCTTTGCGCTGTTAACCGATCAGGCCATCGATAACGAGGATCGCATCTGTTGCGCGTCTGGAGCATTGCCAATCAGAAAGGCGGGGTCGGCAAGACCACCACCACCGTGGCCCTGGGCGGCCTTGCCGCCGAGCAGGGTCGGCGCGTATTGCTGCTGGACCTGGATCCGCACGGTTCTCTGAGCACCTATTTCCGTCAAGATCCTGACACGGCGCGCAGCAGCGTATTTACGTTGTTTGAAGAGCGCAAACAGCTGTATCCCGAGCGGGTCAAACAGCTGATCCAGAAAACCGATTTCGATAACCTGGACCTGTTGCCCTCGGCTACGGCACTGGCGACACTGGAGCGCCATGCGGTTGGACAGGAGGGTATGGGGCTGGTGCTGACCCGCGCCCTGGCTCAGGTGTATGACGACTATGATCTGGTGCTGGTGGACACCCCGCCCTTGCTCGGGGTGCTGATGATCAATGCGCTCGCCGCTGCCCACCGCCTGGTAATGCCGGTGCAGACCGAGTTTCTGGCGCTGAAAGGGTTGGAGCGGATGGTGAATACCCTGGAGATGATGAGTCGGTCTCGAAAGCGGCCGCTGGAATACCATGTGGTGCCGGTGATGTTCGATCGCCGTACTCAGGCTTCGGTCAGCAGCCTGCTGACCATCCGCAATACCTACCCGACTCAGGTCTGGCCCGGAATGATTCCGGTCGACACCAAGTTTCGGGACGCCAGTAAGGCGGGCGTGCCGCCACACCTGTTCGAGCCGGACAGTCGGGGTGTGGACGCTTATCGGTCCCTGTACAAGTGGTTGTTGAAGAAAGAGCCCTCGACGGCCAGTGTTGCCGCAGGGAGTGCGACATGAGCCGGATGTCAAAGGATCCGCAGGGGCTTTTGCAGGCCTATTTAGATGATCTGCTGACGGTGCCGGAAGAGCCTCCCTATGCCGATCCGGTGGAGGAGCAGCGCGAGCGGCTGCAGAAGTTGCTATACAGCGCTGCCACGCCCCTGAAAGCCAGCAGCACAGCCTCTGTGCAAACGCCGACCCGGCCCGCTCAATCGCACAGTATTGCGCAGCCGGTCGTGGTCGAGCCCAAACTCAAGCCCGAGGTGTCCGCGCCGACCATCGAACCTACAACCGACGCTCCAGAGGCGAGGACGACGCCAGAACCTCGGGTCAAGTTGGCCGAACCGCTGGTTCCCAAAGCTGATACTGCTGAAACGGTGCCATCCTCTGCAGCACCGGACTTGATGCCCGAGCCGGAAGTCGGACAATTCCGCTTGAAAGACGTCGAATGGCTGGCCAACGGACGTCCCGCCTGGGCTCAGGAGCGGTTCGATGTGCTGTTGTTCAAAGTGTCGGGTTTGACCCTGGCGGTGCCGCTGATCGCCCTGGGACAGATTCAGCCGCTGACCGATGAGCTGACACCGCTGTTCGGACAGGCGGACTGGTTTATGGGGCTGCTGCCGACTCCGACCGGCAAAATACGCACGGTCAACACGGCGCGGTTTGTCATGCCGGAGCGCTATGACGAGCGGTTTATTGAAACCGCCGAGTATGTGATCTCTATCGACGGAGTGCCTTGGGGGTTGGCCGTGGATTCGGTCAACCAGCCCATCAGCCTGGACCCAGAGGATGTCAAGTGGCGCACCGAACGCAGCCGGCGTCCCTGGTTGGCGGGAACGGTTAAAGAACACATGTGCGCGCTACTGGATATTCCGCGTATCGGCCAGTTGCTGATGGAGGCGGATCGCAAACGGGCCTGAGGTGTCCGTCGCGAAGTGCCGGAAACGCGCAGCGAACCGACGTGATATCAGCTATAGTGCGTTTCAATGCATAATGACGAAAAGTAAGAATGATTGAGGATTTGATGTATGGCGACTGAGACAAAAAGCAGCAGGAAGAACAAAGATGGGGATGATCAGGTTCTGCAGTGGGTGACCT